>RGMU01000064.1 GCA_010021705.1 Chitinophagia bacterium
AACTATACTTTGCTACCCGGCTTCTCTAACGGCTATAGCAATGACCTTCACCTAAAACTTGTACTTTCCCGCAACAACTTAGACCAACCGCTATACCCCCGCAACGGTTCAAACATTACTTTCACCTTCCAATTAACACCGCCATTCAGCCTCCTAAACGGCAAAAACTATGCCGGCGAAACTGTAGAAGAAAAGTATAAGTGGATTGAGTACCATAAATACAAGTTTACAGCCGATTGGTATCAGCGCGTGGCGGGCAATTTAGTAGTTCGGTTAGCGTCTAAATACGGCTATTTAGGCTATTTTAACAAAGATATAGGCTATTCACCCTTTGAACGCTTCCAACTTGGCGGTGATGGCTTGTCGGGCTTTTCGCAATTCGTAGGTAGGGATATCGTAGCCCAGCGCGGCTATGAAGTGTATGGCAACAATGCCATTATATTCAACAAATATACCGCAGAACTTCGCTATCCGTTTTCTTTGCAACCCACTGCCACTATCTATGGCATACTTTTTGCAGATGCTGCTAATGCGTGGACAAGCTATAAAGACTATAACCCATTTAAGCTGAACAGAGACGTGGGCTTGGGTATAAGGCTTTACTTGCCTATGTTTGGGCTATTAGGTTTAGACTATGGTATAGGCGTTGACCGGTATAACCCCAACCGCACTACCGGAATTAAAGACATAGCTAAATTTACGTTTATGCTTGGCTTTGAGCCGGAATAACAACAAAACTGTATTTAACTTATTACTCTAAATAGTTTTTTACCTTTGCCCCCCAATCGGCTTCTTTTTATAGATATGAAAAAAATAGTAGTTCTCTCGCTTATTTGTTTACTATTTATTCCTTTGCACAGCTTTGCCCAAAAGTATGGCATCATAGATTCTAAATATATATTAGAAAAAATGGGGGAATATAAAGACGCACAGGAAAAGTTAGATGCCCTTTCCAAGCAGTGGCAAGAAGAAATTGACACCAAAATGGCAGAGGTAGATAAAATGTACAAAAGCTATCAAGCTGAACGCCCCATGCTAAGCGATGAAATGCGCAAAAAACGTGAAGACGAAATTGTGTATAAAGAAAAAGAAGCCAAAGACCTGCAAAAGCAACGTTTTGGCTATGAAGGCGAGTTGTTTAAAAAACGGCAAGAATTGGTGCGCCCCATACAAGATAAAGTATATATAGCCGTACAAAAAATGGCTACGCAACGCGGCTTAGACATGATATTAGACAAAGCCGGAGGCGTTACATTATTTTATGCCGACTCTAAATTAGACCGTAGCGATGAGGTATTAAAGCTATTGGGCGTATCTAAATAACACTTTTAACAAGTATTACAAACAAGTATTACAAACAAGTATTATCAACAATTATATAAGCAATGAAATCAGTTCTTATTACAGTAGCCTGCTTTTTAATGGCATTCACTACCACATTTGCACAACCTAAAAAAACAGCCACCGGCGGCACCGTGCCCAATAGCACCACTACTGCCGAAAACGTGGACGCAGCAGCCAAAGCCGGACTAAAAATAGGCTTTATCAACAGTGCAGAGTTGCTTAGTGCCATGCCGCAAAAAGTAAAAGCAGACTCTGACATAGCCAAATATGCCCGCGAGTTTCAAACCCAAATTGAAACCATGATGAAGGAATACCAAGCCAAAACCCAAGACTATGATGCCAAAAGCAAAACCATGAGCGATGCCATTAAAGAAGTGAAAATAAACGAAATACAATCACTTCAGCAGCGCATAGAAGCATTGCAGCAAACAGCCCGCGAAAAGGTAGAAATGAAAAAACAAGAGCTTTACCAGCCCGTATTAGAAAAAGCCGATAAAGCCATTAAAGATGTGGCAAAAGAAAAAGACTACGACTTTATTTTTGATGCTAACGGTTCTACCCTCTTATTTGGCAAAGATGCCTACAACATCACTTCGTTGGTGAAAGCCAAATTAGGCATTAAATAATTTTTCCATTTTAGGGCAGTCCCCACTGCCCTACTCTCTTTTTCAAAGGCTTACAGCCGTTTCTTATGCAACTGATAGAGGTAAACACACCCGGCTTACATAAAGATTTTTTATCTATGCCTTTGCCTATATATCAAGGAGATAAAGAATATGTGCGCCCCTTAAACAAAGATATAGAAGAGGTATTTGACCCGCAAAAAAACAAATTTTTTAAGCGTGGCGAATGCACGCGGTGGCTTTTAAAAGATGATAACGGGCAATATATCGGCAGAATAGCAGCTTTTGTTAACCGTACCTATAAGCAAGAGCAACCCACCGGAGGTATTGGCTTTTTTGAATGTATCAACAGCCAAGAAGCTGCCAATATGCTATTCAACCGATGCAAAGAATGGCTTGCCGAAAGGGGTATGCAGGCTATGGACGGTCCTATAAACTTTGGAGAGCGAAACAAATGGTGGGGCTTAGTGATAAAAGGGTTTTATAGTCCGCTCTATGGCATGAACTACAACCCTCCTTATTACCGCGAGTTATTTGAAAACTATGGCTTTTGTATTTACTACAATCAGCTTTGCTTTGCCATGTCGGTAAAAGACCAATTAGATAAAAAGTTTTATGACCGCCATGCACAGTTAAGCCAAGATGCTGCTTATTCAGTGCGGCATATTGAGATAAAAAATATAGAACAATATGCCCACGACTTTTGCACCATATACAACAAAGCCTTTGCCACGCATGGCGAAGGAAAAAGCCTTGAAGAAAAAACAGTACAAAAAATGTTCCAAACCATGAAGCCCGTGATAGACGAGCACCTGTCATGGTTTGCCTACCACAACAACGAGCCTATTGCCATGTGGGTAAATCTACCCGACCTTAACCAATATTTCAAGCACTTAAACGGCAAATTTGGCATTATTGAAAAATTGCGCTTTTTATTCATGAAGTTTAACGGCAAGTGTAACCGCTTTGTAGGATTGGTGTTTGGCGTGATACCCGAATACAGAAGCAAAGGCGTAGATGCCTACCTGATAATAGAAGGCGCAAAAGTGATACAAACGCGCAAAAAATATGAAGAATATGAAATGGAATGGATAGGCGACTTTAACCCTAAAATGGTGAATATAGCACAAAACTTAGGCACTAAAAACAGCCGCACTTTAGCCACCTATCGCTATCTGTTTGACCGACAAAAAGAGTTTAAGCGCAAGCCCCTCCTTGAGCGATAGGACTGCAAAGATACACCTTTTGCGAATACCACAATTCACATTCAAAAAACTTATCCACACAATAATTACATAAATATTCACACCCGTTTTTTGGTAGGTTCAAAACTTTGTTCTAACTTTGGAGATGACGGGAAAGGTTTTATTTTTGAGAAAACAATCCAATTATGTACTACGACGATTTTGATGACTTTGAATCAGGACCAATAGAGGATACCCTGCGGAGATATGAAATAATGAAAACCGGTGGTTATGATAATATGCTCGATGAAGAAGAATTTGAACAGATAATTGAGCATTATTTACATAACAGTAGCGAAGACCAAGCCTTGCAGGCCTGCGAGGTTGCCGGTAAATATTACCCCTACTCTACCAATATACTTATTCTGAAGGCAGAAATATATATACAGCGTCAGAAGTATGGGCAAGCCATGAAAACCTTAGACGCCATAGATATATTAGACGCTTCTAACATTGACTCTGTGCTAATGCGCTCTGATATATGGATAAACACCCACCGAACTGAAAAAGCCACCCAATGGCTTACAGCGCAAGCAGAAAGGTTTGAAGGCAAAGAAAAGGCAGAAATACTGTTAGAACTCTCCGATGTTTATGAAGAGGAAATGGACTTTGACAAAGCCTTTGATGCCATTATAAAAATATTAGACTTTGACAAGCGCAACGAAGAGGCACTTCAAAAAATTTGCTTCTTAGCCGACTTTACCGGCAGGCTATACGATAGCATTACCCTCCACAATGCGCTATTGGAAGAAGACCCCGTAAACTGCATGGGTTGGTATAATCTTGGCTCTGCCTATCAGGGGCTAAAATTGTACGAAAAAGCCATTGATGCCTACCTAAATTGCATAGCCATTGACGATACTTACGAATATGCCTATCGCAATTTAGCCGATGCCTACATGCGCACCAAAAAATATGAACACGCCTTAGATGCCCTAAACGATTACCTGCAAATAGGCAAACCCGAAGACATTATATACATATCTATGGGCAAATGCCATGACAAAATGAAAAACTATGCCACAGCACGTGCATTCTATTTCAAAGCATTGGAACTTTCACCCGGTGATGCCAATATTCACTTTTGCATAGGCAAAACATATATAAAAGAAAAACTATGGAACTCTGCCATACAAACCTTGCTTACCGCCATCACCCTTACCCCAAAAGCCGTTTTTAGCATATCGCTTGCCGAGTGCTATAAACGAATCAACAAAATGAACGCTGCCGTTGAAGCCTATAAAGAAGCCATTATCTATTGCCCACCCTCCAAAAAGGTGTATGTTGCGCTGATAAAAGGAATTTTGGAAATCAACAGCCCCATAGAAGCCCTTAGTCAACTCAAAGAAGCGGAAGACGTATGCGGCTACGAACCGGAGTTTTGCTACCTTAAAGCTGCTGCCTGTTTATACTTAGGTAAAAACAAAGAAGCACTCCTTAACTTAGAAATTGCGCTTAAAGAAGCCCCCAATAAAAAACGCCTGTTTTGCTCTGTTTACCCTGACTATGCCAACAACATAGCCATTGTTAAACTGATAGATAGATACGGCAAGGGCTAAAATATTTTTTGCCGAAGTAGTGCTGTGTATTATTTTTTTATTATTTTTACACAAATAATTTACCACTTAATACACATAGCATGACAAAAAGACTTCTTTTATTCGCTTGCCTCTTAATGGCAATCGCTGCCCAAGCACAAACAGTTGGGCTACCTAATTTTTACCACAACAGCCCCACACAGGAGCAAACCCCGCAACCGTTGGTGCGAAGCAATGAGCTTAAACAACACTATGCCGGCAAAGCCACTGCCGGACCCTCCATGCGCTGGTATAACTATGGTGATTACTACGACACGCTACTTGGCTCCATCAACACCCGCCTATACGCATTTATGATATGGAACGACACCATGAGCATGATTACCTACAACACCGGACCCGCACACAACACCAAAGTATCATTAGGCACTACCTTAGACTTCACCTACGCTCCCTATAACGACCCCACCATTTACCCGGGGCTAATAGCCGTTACAGCCTCCACACCCTACATAGTGGATAGCCTTGATATTTGGGGCGCATATAACACTAATCCTTCTAAGGCTTCTGTTGTAGATACGCTTATACTTGCCGTAACCAGCGGTAATGGCACAAGTAGTGCCGATGTGTTTATAAGAGGTACGGTAAACCCCGCCGTATTGCCCAACTACGGAGTTTCCTCCGGTGATACCTTATGGTATGCCAATCTACACTATGATAGCGTTAAAAACACACAAGGCGTTTCTACCACTACTTATACCTTTAAATATGTGCTCAACAGCTCTAACCGCTACGATACTGTTCTTGGTGGCTTATGGAACAAACAAATAGCTCTACCTACGGCATTAAATGTGCCGGCAGGGAATATGGTGGGCGTTACTATCAGCTTCAAAAGCGGCGATGCCTCCTTTACCCCCCATGACTCCGTTTTCCACAGCGGTGTTGCACAATACAATGTATTCCGCCCATTGCTTATCTACAAAGCCGGCTCAAGCGGGGCTGCACAATGGCCTCCTTATACCAGAGACAACTATAACAATGGCGTGTTTAAACAACTACCCAGCTATGCCAACGGATGGGGAGGCAATTATGTGCCCATGTATTTTTGGAGTTCCGGCAGTAATGCCTCTGTATTGCAACATGCCTATTTAGGCGTACACGTGAACTGTGCCACCTGCACCGTGCCCAATGCCGTGAACAATGCGGCAAATGCCATAGCAGAACACACCGCCTACCCTAACCCCGCCCACAACAAGCTAAACCTTAGCTTCACCCTAAAGCAACCCGGCACCGCTACTGCCTACCTAATGGACATTACCGGCAAAACAGTAGCCCAACAGCTATCCGGCAATGCCAAAGTGCACAACCTTGCCTTTAATACTACTGCTTTGAAGAACGGAATATATACCTACTACATAGTAGCAGATAATGGCACTTTTGTATCAGGCAAAGTAACAATAGCCAACTAACAACAAAACAATAACCTAAATTATTGTTTTTATCCCCAAAATTAGTGGTGTGTGGAAAAAAAAACCACACACTTTTTTTTTATACCATTAAACCCTGTATATTTGCCTACTCATTAGTAACTTAAACTAAAAAGAAATGAAACAAGTATTACTTTTATTAGCCGCCGGCTCTATCGCCCTATCCGCTAATGCGCAATCCCTCCCCGCAGGGGCTCGTTTGGACAACGCAGGTTCAGACAATTCTTCTTATGCTCAGCTTCCTGCTCGTATGCAGACTGGTATGCCAAGCCATAAAACTACCGCAGGACCTACAACTCGTTGGTACAACTACGGTAACTATTTTGACACCGCCGTAGCTACCATAGGCGGTGGTACTGGTCGTTTGTTCTCTTACATGATGTGGAACGACACTATGACCCAAGTAAACTACACATCCGGTGTTGCACACAACACCAATGTCTCTTGCGCACAAGTTTTAGAGCCATTCTACTCCGGGTTCAATGATGCCGTTCTTTACCCTACATCAATGAACATGTCAAGCACTAACGCTTATGTTGTGGATAGCCTTCAAATTTGGGGTGTTTATGACTTTAATGTTGCCAAGCCTCTTGTAAAAGATACCATAACCGTTACCATAACTTATGGCAATGGTACTACCGGTTCTGATATTGGATACGGTTACTGGGCTGGTTCAGCATCAGCCTCTTTATTAGGCCATTATGGTTTATCCGCTACTGATACTTTATTTACGCCTACAGTTCAATATGATAGCGTATTAAATCGCGGTAGAGGTGCAAACTTAAAAACTGTGAGAATTGTTGTAGATAGCTCTATGTGGGGCGATACATTAAGCAATGGTTTATGGGCACATGCAATTGCAATTCCTGGCGGAGGCTTAAACGTTCCTGCCGGTAACTTAGTAGCCGTTACAGAAACTTTTAGAAGCGGTGATGCCAGCTTTACCGCTCACGACTCAGTTTACCATAGCGGTAATGCATATTACAATAACTTCCGTCCTCTATTAATTGCAAAAGTAAATAGCTCCGGTAGCCCAATGTTTGTAACTCCATACAACCGTTTTGACCTTAACACCGGTCATTTCAAACAAAAATTATCCGGTTTAACTTACATTCCGTACTATGGCTGGACATCAGGCGGTGGTGCAAGTTCTTTACAACATGTTTACATGGATGTACACGTTAGTTGCCCTACTTGTTCTACAGTTTCAGTACGCCCTACAGTTGCTCAAACCATCAAAGAAGCAGTTGTATTCCCTGTTCCTGCCATTGGAGATGTAAACATTGCTTATACGTTTGTAAAAGCTACAGATGCTAATATCACTATCAGCAACACTGCCGGTTCAGTAGTAGCTTCTAAAGATATTTACAACACCACAAGCGGTACTACCACGCTTAGCGTAGCTAACCTACCTGCCGGTATTTATAACTACACTATTGCTACAGTAGGTGGCGATAAGAGAAGCGGTAAAATAGTAGTTGCTCACTAAGCCTACTTATTTCTTACTTATTTTACAAAAAAGGGCAGCAATTTTAGCTGTCCTTTTTTATTTATAAAAACTATGGGTAATATTGCAGTCTGTATCTGCACCTTGCGCTAATCAAACCAACCGTTAATGGCAAAAAATTTACTTATTGTAGAGTCTCCGGCTAAAGCCAAAACCATTGAAAAAATATTAGGCACCGACTTTGAAGTAAAGTCATGCTTTGGGCA
>RGMU01000065.1 GCA_010021705.1 Chitinophagia bacterium
TGTAGATCCCCCTGCTTTCTCTGCTTGAGCGAGTCGATAAAACGAATCACACTTCTGGCGTTTTTTCCCAGCTCATCAGAGAGCCTTTTCATCCGATCGAGCTCTTCGATCACGACAAGAGGGATAATTACATCATTATCGGTAAACTTGACGATAGCGTCAGGGTCGTGTAGAAGCACGTTCGTATCTATAATAAAAGTTTTCAATATCGCTTTGTAGATACAGAACAATTAACTGAAGCAGAAAAGAAGGTATTTATCTATACCGAAAAAATACTTTTGTTATTTGGAGGCAAACCAAATAAAGTAAAACATATCAAAATATCAGAAACAATGAGACCTAACATTCACAGCGTAGGAGCGAATACGGTTATGTCCTTGTACCCTGACATTGACAGTAGTGAAGTATTGGGATGTTGGGACGAGAGTCTCTGTTCAATAGTAATTAATAGAAATCAGTTGATTTCTTTAGATGATTATGCAGGCACTTTAATACATGAGTTAATACACGCCAAAACTGGTTATGAAGATGTCTCTAGAAACTTTGAGTATGTTCTTACAAAAACTATTGGAAAAATTACCAAACAAGCATTAACATAGGCTTCACCTAAAGCCAGCCTGCTACCCAACATACCCGCAGGCATCTATTACGTTAGCCTGAAAGGCAAGGGCGGGAATGTGATGAAGATGGTGGTGAAGGGGTAGTGGTTGGTTTTTGTCTGAACTGTGATTTTTGTGAAAGGCGATGATTGCTATGACATATTTTTTACAAAAAATTATCACATAGTTCACCAAAATCTCAAAAATCACAGTTCAGACAAAAATACCACAGTTCATACAAAAATACCTCGCAAAACACTATACCCTAATCGGGCTTTGCTGTTCCACCAATACCCCTTTTCCGTATTTTTGCAAAACAATAGTAAAATAAACACTATATTTGTTGGTAAATAAGAGTAGGTAATACCAAAGGTAATTGATTACCGTAATTGGGTTAACAAGCCTTACGCCTAATATACTAACATGAAAAAAGCATTGATAATTGATGATGACTTAATTATGGTGCGTGCCATTGGCAAAATATTAAATGCCGATGGCTATGAAACTGAATTAGCCACAGACGGCAAAGAAGCACTTGTTAAGCTGCAAGAAAACTCTTATGACCTAATAATTACCGACATCATGATGCCCTACTGCAACGGGCTAACCGTATTAAGCACCATTAAAGGCGATGAGTCTAAAAAAGACTCCCGCGTCATAGTGATGTCTTCTGCCGGTAATCCCGATATTTGGGACGAAGTAGTGCGCATTGGTGCAGACGGCTTTCTCAAAAAACCCATCTCCAAAATGGCACTCTTAGATGTGGTGAACGAAAGAACGTTTAAAATTGTCAACAAGTCTAAGTTAGATAAAAAATAGAGCTTTTAGTGCCACCATGCGCCAATAATTTGTAAGGTGTTCATAAACCGGAATTGCGCTACAAACTGTATCTTTGCGCGGTATGACACATCTACTAAGCGAGCAAGAGATTATCCGCCGCGAAAAACTTAAAGAATTGCAATCATTGGGCATAGACCCATTCCCCGCTCCTGCCTATCCGGTTAGCCATACAGCCGCCGTCATAAAAGACAGCTATACAGAAGAAACCAAAGCCAGCTTTGCCCAAGTGTGCCTTGCAGGGCGCATTATGAGCATCAGAGACATGGGCAAGGCAAACTTTGCCGTGCTGCAAGACAGTACCGGTAAAATTCAATTTTACATAAAGCGTGATGACATTTGCCCCACAGAAGATAAAACACTTTATGATATTGTTTGGAAAAAACTAATAGATATTGGCGACATTATAGGCATCAAAGGCTATGTATTTACCACCAAAACCGGTGAAACATCGGTACACGTGCAGGAATGGCAGTTGCTGTGCAAATCCCTGCATCCGCTACCCATAGTAAAGGAAAAAGACGGAGAAACGTATGACGAAGTTACCGACCTTGAATTTAAGTACCGCCGCCGCTATGCCGACCTGATAGTCAACCCCAATGTGCGCCAAACATTTATCAATATCACTAAAATGAAAAATGCCATTCGTAGCTTCTTAAACGGCATAGGGGCTATTGAAGTGGACACACCGGTGCTGCAAAGCATACCCGGAGGCGCATTGGCACGCCCCTTTATCACCCACCACAATGCCTTAGACATACCGCTTTACCTGCGCATAGCCAACGAACTTTACCTGAAAAGGCTGATTGTAGGAGGCTTTGACAGCGTTTATGAATTTAGCCGGAATTTCAGAAATGAAGGCATGGACCGCACCCATAATCCTGAATTTACGATATTGGAACTCTATGTGGCTTATCAAGACTATCTGTGGATGATGAACACCACCGAGCAGCTACTTGCCACCACAGCCATAGCCACCAACGGCACTACCATAAACTTAGCCCCGCCTTATAAGCGCATACCCATATACCAAGCCATATTAGACCATACGGGCATAGACATCAGCCAAAAAAACGAAGACGAGCTAAGGGAAGTGTGCCAATCGCTACATATACCCCTACCACCCGGCATAGGCAAAGGCAAAATAATAGACACCATATTTGGCGAAAAGTGCGAACACCACTATATACAGCCCACTTTCATTACCGACTATCCGGTAGAAATGAGTCCCCTCACCAAAAAACACCGTGATAAACCCGGACTCGTAGAGCGGTTTGAGCTTATTATTAACGGCAAAGAAATAGCCAATGCTTACAGCGAGCTTAACGACCCGCTTGACCAGCGAGCCCGCTTTGAAGAGCAGCTACAGCTTATGGAACGCGGCGATGACGAGGCAATGTTTATAGACCACGACTTTTTGCGCGCATTGGAATACGGAATGCCACCCACCGCAGGCATAGGCATAGGTATAGACCGCTTGGCAATGTTGCTTACCGGAAATGTGTCTATCCAAGATGTGCTCTTATTTCCGCAAATGCGCCCCGAAAAGGCTATGGTGGCAGAAGGAGAGTAGGCTAAAATGCTATGCCTGCAATGGCTTGCATTAGCTTGTTGGTTTCGGTTAGGGCTACTATCATTTGCTGATAATGCTGTATGTCTTCATAGCTCAAAACGCTACCCTTGCGGTCTTTAAGCCACTTTTGCGCCGGCTGATATGCCCCCACCCAATATTCCCATGCTACCGCGGGAACATCGGCAAAATACTGCGTATCATTAATATACACCCTGCCGGCTTCATACTTTATGTGCGCCACTTCATTATCACCGCCTATGGGATATTGCGTAATCAATTTAGCCACCAGAGGGCTTTCCAATAGGTGTAGTTCCCTTAATTGACCGCCTAATGCCACCAATGCCCAAAAAGTAGAAGCATCTTTAGGGTAGGGGATAATAGGAAAGTCAATTTTTAAGAACTCTTTATACCGCTCCCGGTAAACCGTACTGTGCAATATAGCATACACATAGTCTAACAAATCTATTGGCGCAAAGGCTTTAAGCGAAGCCTCCTTTTCCGCAGTAAATTTTAGCTTTAGTTTTTTGGCTATTTGCTTTACAATGTCTGCGTTCAAATTAGGTTGCCGAGAAGGTGGAGTTGCAGTATCCGCTAAGGCATTGCCGGAATATTGGTACAGAGGCAGCAGATATGTAATTTCACTTGTTCTATTAGAAAGGTAAGAGCTTTCCATTATCCGGTTGCAAATAAACACATGCGTATAGCCCGTCCCTGACCTAAACTGCCGGCATACCGCCAAGCCTATATTTTTACCTTTTATAAAATGCTGCATAACCCTATTACGCGGCATACAATGAAAACCCTTAGATTTGCCGGTATAGTAAGTATATTTAAGGTCAAAAGGACGATAGGTGATGGGAATTATTTTACCAAAATTCATACCGGAATCTATTAAATCCTGTTTGGCATAAGCTACCTTCCAATCCCTTTTATCCTCCCCTAATTTAAACACATATCTTGCTCGCTCGGGGTCTAAGTCCACAAACTTATCTATGGTATCTTTCACCGCTGCGCGGCTATTTTTTATTGTAAAACTGTCCCTTGCCGTTACGATGCCTACAGAATTAAGCGGGAATAGGGCATTAAGCGAAAATCCTTTGGTATATGTTTTTTGCTGTCCAAAGTCTTTGTTTACAAAAAAGTAGTTCGGGGACTTATTAATTATTTTATCGTATTGAACAGTTTTTAAGCTATTTTTTAGCAAAAAATCAAATTTGGCTTCGCGTCTGCCATGCAGGTGATAGTGATACACTTGCCCTAATTCACCGGCAAGTTTTTTGCCGGTTTTTACAAATATGTTTATGCTTACGCCTTGCATTATGTCAAACACATTTTCATCAACCGTGCCCTGCGCTGCGCGTTCTTTTTTGCGGGTGTTGCCGTGCAGGTCTATAACATATATTTTGTCATAAGTTTTAAGCAAATTCCACCGCATTCCCCTAAAAGTAGGATTGTCTAAAAAACCATGCGGATTGATAAATGCCACCACACCACTGCCGTTTTTCTCAATATAATGCTGCCCATAGCGTAAAAATTTTACATAATCGTCATTCAGCCATTTTGGATTGTGTTCTTTTAGTTTTTGCTTGCCTTCGGGTTCTCTTTTATAATCTTCTAACAGCAAGTTTATCCATTCATTTTTATTGGCACTTTCGCCACTGTAAGGCGGATTGCCCATTACCACCATTATGGGCGCATCTCGCTTAATGTAGTTTGCCTCATTGGCTTCATTGCTTAGCCATTCAGCGGCAAACAGTGTATTGGTGGCTGCATGGCTTTCTTCTAAGCTATTGGTAAGATAAACGCGTAGCCGTTGGTCGTTTGGTGAAGCATAGCCGGTTTCTGCCAATAGCATGTCTAAGTTAATGTGTGCCATGGCATAAGGTGCCATTAACAGTTCAAAGCCATTGAGGCGGGGTATAAGATAGTTGTCCACATAGCTGTTCCATGCACCTTGCTGTCCTTCAAAGCGAGTATAGTAAATGTGCTTTACTATCTGTGCCAAAAAAGTGCCCGTGCCGGTGGCGGGGTCAAGTATTTGCACCTGATGCACCTCTTGGTCATACTCCCGCTGTCCGGCTTTATACCGCTTGTCGGTATCGGAGAGTTTTAATTTTATGGTAACTTTGCTATTATCGGCAAGCCCTGCCGGTAAGTTAAATTCCGATTGCAGCAACTCATCTATAGCCCGCACCATAAAGTTGACCACCGGCTGCGGTGTGTACCACACACCCCTTATTTTTCTTAACTTAGGGTCATATTCAGCTAAAAATGTTTCATAAAAGTGAATAATAGGGTCGTTTTGTTGTGTATTTTTCCCAAAATCCTTTAATAGCGTTTTTAGGTCGGTTGTCTTAAAAATGTCTGCCAAGGCATCTACTATCCACACAATGCGCTTGTCCAAGTTTATGCCTGCCACATGGTTGAATAGCAGCCTAAGTAGCGGATTCGTTTTCGGTATTAGTTCTGCTACCACCCTACGGCTAAAGGTGTTAACCGATGGGTCATGTAGCCGGGCGGCAAACATGCCATAAGCTATGGTTTGGGCATAAATATCGGCAAATTCGCCAATTTTCAGGTCCCGAATTAAAAATTCTCTTATCGTATTTAAGTCAACCCTAAGCGTACTATTGGCATGTTGTGCCTCATCTGCGGTAAGGGCTGCATTGATTGTGCTTGACAGCATTTTGGCTTTCGTAGCCATCATCGCAGCCAATACAGATGCCGATTGAATGGTTTGCCCCGTTTGCAAGGCAAAGTTTTTTAACTGCGCTATCAACAATTCAAAGTTTTCCGGCTGGCTTATCACTTTACCCCCCGCTATCGCTCCAATAGACAACTCTGTTACTAAAACCCCTTCTTTGAATATTTGAAATTGTAGATAGTTAGTAAGTATAAGGTTTGGCAACGCTGCTTTGTAGCGGTCAAACTGTGCCTGATATGCTTTGGCGTTAAGGTCTGCACCTAAGTCTTTGGCTTCAATATAGCCAATCGGAATGTTGTCTTTTAAGCCGGAAAGTATATAGTCCGGTGCACCGCAGGCTATGCGCGTGGGTTCATTGGTGGTTAAAACATCGGGCAAAAGGGCTTCCAGCAATGCTTGCAAATCTCCCCTAAAGCTATGCTCGGTACTGATGCCGGAGCCATAGCGTGTATTAAGGTTGTTTATATAGGTTTGCAAGTTCACCTTATGCGCCGTTTAAGGGTTAAATATACAATTATCCTACATTTTACTTGTCTTAACTGCCAATAACAATAAAAATTGCCTAATATACCCTTACTTTTGCAGCCTACATGCGCTATACTGCCTACGGGCTTGTCTTTATTGTATTAGTGGCTTGGGCACTTGTTTTAGGCGGGTGCACAAGGGAACGATTGCCATGCCTAACGCCCAAAATAGGCATACTAAGACTCCAATGTGTGCACTTTACTGCCGATACGGCTACCATAGCCCGTGACTCTTCCTTGCCACAGTCGCTGTGGATAGCAGCCGCTACCGGAGGCTATAAGGGCACGCTATATGGCTCGTCTTCCGCTTTTACGCTGTCTTTATCTGCTGTGGCAGATAGTGCGCAATGGCTGTTTACGCCTGACACGGCTACCCTGCGCTATATCCCTATGGATACGCTCACATTCTACTACAACCGCCGCCGGCAGTTTATATCCAATGCTTGCGGATTTGCCTGCTTTTACACCCTTAACAAAATAGCTACCACCCACCACCATACCGACTCGGTGGTGCTGCTAAACCCCGATGTAACCAACGATGTTAGCAAAAAACATATTAAAATATACATTCATCCTGCTTTTTAGCAGCAACATTGCTCATGCCGGCGCAGATACGGGTGCTAAGGCTACTAAACCGCCCGATACGGTGATAATACCGCGGCAAATTACCTTCAGTGCCGATTTGGTTAGCCCTTGCTATGGCTTATTTACCACCAACCGCACCGGCTTTGAAATAGGGGTGGACTACTATGCCCGCAAAGAGCGGTATTGGGCATTGGAAGCCGGTGCGGGTAGCTCTACCGTTGCCTACCCTGACCTTAGCTATACCTGCCGCAACCAATTTGTGCGCATAGGCATACAAAAAATGATGTTCGCCCCACAAAACGCCAATGACCGAGACGGGCTGTTTATGGGGTTGCGCTTAGCCGGCACCACCATTCAGCGAAGCCAAGCCTACTACTCCATTACAGACAGCGTATGGGGCACTACAACCGGCACGGTGGATGCTAAAAATCTTAAAGGCTTTTGGTTAGAACTCGTACCCGGCATCAGGGTATCCCCCTACAAGCATTTTTTTATGGGCTGGACAGTCAGGGCAAAATTCCTATTCAACCCCAAAGACCTAAGCGAATTAGCCCCCCTATACATTGCCGGCTATGGCAAAGGCGACAAAAATGCCGTGTTTGACATTAACTTTTACATAAGCTATGCCCTGTTTTATCATACTAAGCGGATAAGGTAGGGGTGTTAAAGTGTGATGTGGTTAGGTAGTTTTTTGGCGATTTTGGCGTACATATAGCATTTAGGACAGGACAGGTAGCCCGCACTCTTTGTCTGAACTGTGATTCGTGAGATTAGCATGAAGGCTATGACAGATTTTTTACAACCAGCTTCACACTAATCACCCCCTTCACAAAAATCACAGTTCAGACTACCTGCGGGCAGCAAGAGCAAGGCGGAAGCCCAAGTCGATGTTCCGGTACGAGGGCGAGGTGCTGAGCCGGCTGGCGGAGCGGCAGCTAGCGGCACCGTTGTAACAGCTGCCGCCGCGATTCACGCGAAGACTCCCTGTTCCTATAGGGTTTGTTTGTGGGTTGGCATCATAAGTTCGCTTAGCATCGCTACACCATTCCCATACATTACCGCTCATGTCATACAAACCTAAAGCATTGGCAGCTAATTGCTTTACCGGGTGCGTTTG
>RGMU01000066.1 GCA_010021705.1 Chitinophagia bacterium
ACCGTTTCGCGAATGCTGTCTGCTATTAAAAATTTCTTTTCATAAATGGTTTTTAGGGCGGTTACTCTGCCGGTGCTAAATTGGGTATATACCTCATTGGCTTGTGCGGGTGTTTCTGCCCACCAATTTTGCCCTTCGTTGCTGTTGTCGGGCTTGGCGCAGAAGTAGGATTTACCGGTGTCAAAAATAAGGGTGTAGTAGGTAGAGTGGAATTTAGGCACTTTACTTTTCCATTTTTCAAACCATGAGTTGCCTTCGTTCATGGCGTGCACATTCATTTTGCGCTCATATTCCACCGTGCCCGATAGCACCATTTGCGCCCTAAGCGGAGACATAAGGGCTATCAATGCCGGCAACAGCAATGCTAAAATACATTTATGCTTATTCATCATCTTTGTCTAATGCTGCTTTGTTGCTGTTAAAGTTCCATTGCAGGCTAAGCATACCATACCGCCTGATGGTGTTGTACACGTTTTCTGTAATTAAGCCCGCCTGTGAGCTACGGCTATAGCCTAAGTTTTGGTTGAGTATATCATATACATTAAGGTTCAGCACCAAGTTGTTGTGCTTTAAAAATTTATAGCTTGCTCTGGCGTTCCACCGCACCACATTGTTGTTTTTATCAAACACTTCTGTTTTTTCACGAAACATGGCGTTAACCTGTGTAGAAATTTCCAACTTTTTAGTAGCATGGAATTCTACCGACAGTTCGCTGTTATACTGCTTATAGCTATTCACAAATTTGGTGATGCTGGCTTTGTTGTCATTATAAGTGATACCGGGTTCTAAAGACACCGTCAGCTTGTCTTCTATTTCATAATTGATGTATAAATTAGCAGCATAGCTGTTGTTATAGTTGGTGTTGGAGGTGTCGTTGATAATGTTGTGGGTGGTAGAAAGTTGGGCACTTAGACTACTATATACAGACCAGCCGCTGTTCCTGATTTTTGAACCGCCTCCCATATAGGCATACATGCTATTGTTGCCTTTTACGTTAATGTATTGGGTGTAATTACCAATGTTGGTGTTGGTTTGTTTGGTGCTGATGGCATCTGCGGTGGGCGAATAATTAAGGTTAACGTAAAAATTAGAGCCAGTAAGCACCTTATACAGCCTAAACCCTAAGCCAAAGCTGTTGGTAAATTCTTGTTTTAACTTAGGATTACCAAGCGTTTGGTTCAGCGGGTCAATGTTTTGCTGCAAAGGCTGAATTTGGTCAATCGTAGGCTGGCGGTTGCTGCCCCGGTAAGTAAACCAAAACGATTTTTGTTTATTAAAGCTGTATTCAAAGCGCGCAGACGGGAATACGTTAAGGTATTTGCGTTTGGCATTACCAATGGTATCTTGGCGGTTGTTTTGAATAAACTGCTGCCAAGCAAGGTCGGAGCCGGCAGAGAAGGTTATTTTTTTAACATTATATTTTAATGCCATGCCCCCCCTATGGGTAGTGGTGTTAAACTGATAATCACTGCTGTATTGGGTGTTTTTATTGTCATATTTGCCCGGTCCGGTGCTGTCAAACGAGCCGGTGATGGCGTTGCTGTTGTTCACGGCTATTTGGTAAGAACCTTCAAATATGTAGTTTTTGCCAATGGGTTCGGTATATATCACTTTAGATACCACAGACAGGCTGGTGTTGGCAGTGTTTTTTAATTGGTCTATGCGGGAGGTATCTATGCCCGGTGTTTGCCCGGAGGTGTCTTTGGGCTGTAGCTTAATGGAGTGTAGGTAGCCCTCGCTACTGTTGTCTTTATAGTTTTCTTTTAGGCTTACGGAGAGTGTACGTCTTTTTTTGGCAAATTTTTTCTTAAACAAGGCAGACGCATCGGCATAAAATGCCGGTGAAGAGCTATTAATGTTGCGGTTGTTAATGTTAATAAGGTTGTCTCCGGGGGTGGTAGTGGTGGTGTTAAAATAGGAGTAAGTGGTCATGCTTTTAGTGCCGGCATTGCCGGTTATTTTTAGCGATGTGTTGGTGTCTATGTTTATTTCATACACAAAGTCAAAGGCATTTCTAAGGGCATCACTCTTTTGGTTTTTGAACTGTATTTGCTTAAACCCCTTATCGTTGGGCAGCAAATATTGTGATGTCTTTTGCCCGTCAAGCTCCACAATTTGCCTTGCAGCGCGATAGTTGCCCGCAAAGTGGTATTTTTCTTGATGCCATTTGTTGGCAAAGTGGGCACCGGCTGTCCACACTTTAGGCAAGCCTTCACCGCTATATTTGCCGTCCCAGCCGGTAAAGTCGTTTTGGGTATCCATAATCCAGTAGCCTTCGTCTGTTTCTTCAAAGTTGTTGCCTCCGGAAAATTTGTCGTTGTCGCTCCAGCCTAAGCCTACTTTGTCGGTATTGGAGGCTATGCCAAACAGCGATAGCTGCCTTTTACCCCTAAAGGCATTTAGCATGGCTTGGTTTTGAAAATAGCCGTGAGTGCCCGCTCCGGCATCTACTTTACCAAAGTAGCCTTTCTTTTTGTCTTCTTTCAGCTGAATGTTAATGGTTTTGGTTTTTTCGCCGTCATCTATGCCGGTAAATTGGGCTTGGTCGCTTTTTTTGTCAAACACTTGCACTTTGTCCACCGCATTGGCTTGCAGCCCTTGCGTAACCACTTTGGGGTCATCACTAAAAAACTCTTCCCCGTCCACCAATATTTTTTGCACGCTTTCGCCTTGTGCGGTTATGTTGCCGTTTTTGTCCACCTGAATGCCGGGTAGCTTTTTGAGCAGGTCTTCAACGGTGGCATTGGCTTTGGTCTTAAAGCTGTCGGCTACGTATTCGGTAGTATCTCCCTTTATTTTAATGGCAGCCAACTGCCGTTTAAACACATACTCTTTCAGCAAATGTTGCTTAGATATTAGGTTGATTGTGCCCAAGTTAACGGGGGTGCTACCCACCGCTACCGTATCGTTATATTCACCATAGCCGGTATATCGCACTGCTATCAGGTATTTGCCGGGTTGTGGCACAGAGAGCGTAAACTTGCCTTCGGCAATGGTGCGGGTGTGCGAGGCTATTACCGTATCGGGTAGCTTAAACGCCACTACCGATGCCATAACGGCAGGCATGGCTGTGGCTGTGTCGGTTATAACACCCACTATTTTGTATTGACCGTATAAAGCGTTCACAAAAGCACACAATATGGCTAATGTGATGATACAGATTTGGCGCATGGTAATGAGGGCATACTAATTTTCAACCGCTAAGGTATGTATTATTACCATACACGCGTTTAATGCAACACACTTAGCATGACAATATTAGGGTTAAAGTATTGCTAATTGTGTATTAGGCTTCAATCCGATTTAAACCTCAAGGGTATATACACAAAAAAAGACCCACCGCAGGCAAGTCTATATTTCGTTTTGGGGGACATTTTTCTTCTACCGTGTAAATAAAGCTTTGTTATTCCTAAATGCAGAGCGTGTACAATAAGATAGCTATGGTGCAATGGAATATCTACCACAATAGTACGCTGCCGGTGCCGTTTATGCCTAATAAAGTTAACAAACGGTATAGAATGTTCACAAGCGGTAGATTTTTACCGTTGGTGGGGTTATAAACTGCCACTTAATAACCAAGGTGAATTATAACGCCATCAGTTTGTGCATGGTAGCCCAGTTGCGGGTGGTGGCTGTAAGCGATAGCTTTTTTTCTATAAAGGCATTGGTAAATTTAGTGTTGCCATAGTGGGTGGTGGTGAAGTAAAGCTCCCGCTCGCATAAACGGTATTGCTCTCCTTCGCTTAGCCCACTTTGCAATAACTCCAATTTTCCGGCATCCGGCACGTCAGACAGTAGCACCACATACAAACGCTTTATATCCGGTATCTCTTCCGGCTGAAACGGGCATTCATCTATTATTTGGCGTATATACGCCTGCTCCCGCACTATCACCTTTACCTCAAAGCCAAACCGACTAAGCAACATTTGCTCTATTTGAGCCACTAATGTGCGCTCCGAAACGGGCATAGCGGGGGCATCAAATGCCACATTACCACTTTGGATATAGGTAGTAGTGTGGGCATAGCCGTTGCCGGCTAACAGTGCCCTTAGCTCCTCCATTTTCACCGACTTTTGCCCTGCCACATTTATGCCCCTTAGCAGGGCTACATAGCGCATTGTGTTTGTCATAGTTTTTTTACACTACCATTAGCTTAATAGATATACTGCTTTTCGCCATAGTGCTTGGCTTTTTTGTTGGTAAGCAGGTCTATCACCATTTTTACGCGGGCAAGTTTTTCGCGCACTTTTTCTTCCCATTGGTCGTCTCCGTCAGGGGCACAAAAGCCAATGGTGGTAAGCCCCTTTTGGTTGGCAATAAAGAGTGCCCGCTGGTTGTGAAAGGCTTGCGATATAACGGTAAAGTGCGTTTGCCCAAAAATGTCGCGGCATCTCAAAATGCTGTCTAAGGTGCGTAGCCCTGCATTGTCTAACCTTATGTTTTCGGGGGGCACGCCACCCGCCACCAAGTCTTGCATCATCAGTAGCGGTTCGTTATAATATTTGGTACTGTTATCGCCACTTACTATTATTATTTCTATTTTGCCAGCCTTATACAAGGCTAATGCTGCTTCTATTCTTTTTTGGTAATACGGATTAACCAGCGTTTTGGCTTTATCCATAAACTTAGACGTGCCTAATACCACACCCACCTTATTATAAGGCGTAGCGGTAGCGTCAAAATAAAGCTGCTTGCAGGTTTCCTTTTTCACCACATAGTTTACTATCCACACCACACCTATCAGCAGGCAATAGATAAAAATGCAAGTGTTGCGCCACAGCCTTGTATTGTTCATAACACTGCAAAGATACACCTATTCTACAACTGATGAGTATTGCATATCACTTCTGCCATTGAAAGAAAAGACACCACTTTGTTTTAACTATTCACCCTTTACAGCTCAATGTCTTCATCGCCGGGCATATACGGAATGTAGGTAACTATAAACTGAAACATTTCGTCTGTGGCTTTCATGCTACCTTTTTGGTCTGTAACCCATTGTGGAGGGCTGAAGGGATTGTTGGGGTTGTCTTTGGTGTTGTCATATTCGCCTTCGGCTATAAGGGTGCTGTGGGCGGGTATTTTTATGGGATGCGGGAAAGTGTAAAAATATTGCCAATTAAAGTCCCAGCGGGATATACTGATTAGCCTAATGGTATCGTTTTGTGGCGAAAGGGCATACGCCTTAAAGGTTTTGCCCAAGAGGTGCATGTGGGGGTTTATGGTTAATACCGATATATTTTCGGCTATTTTTAGGCGGCTAAACACCCTTTTAATGCTATTGGGGGCGATAAGCAAGTCGGGCTGAACGCCGGCTATGCCCAATGTACCTATCTGAAACTCGTGCACGGGGCGTTGTGGTGGCTTGGGGGCAAAGTAAATATCTATGTAAGAGGTATCGGTTACGGTGGTGTCTCTATTATAGCCATAGTGAATATCATTAAGCAAAAAAGCTCCTTTGCGAGGTAGATAATAGCCCCCTATGGCAGGCGGATATTGCACCCCCGCAGCACCCGGCAAATAGTTAACTACCGACTTTTGCAGCACGGGAAAAGTGCCGTCATCATTCGGTAGTTTCATTTTTAAGAAGGCTTCTTTTTGCGATGCGCTGTCTTTTTGGGTGTTTATTAGGTTAATTCCTTCAAATACGTTGCGCTTTTTGTTGTATTCATATTTAACAAGGTCTCCGTTTACATGGTGCACTTTGTTGTGCTTACCGGGTACAAATTCTATGAGTGCAGCAAAAGTGTCATTAGGCAATTCATAAGGTATTTTCATGAGCAAAAATTGGTCTTCACCATTTTGTGGTAGCGTTACCGGCGTTAAGGTCAGGCGAAGGTCAGGCTTGCGGTTACGGTGTGTGGTAGGCTTTGGGGCACTGCCGGTAGGCTTTTCGCCTTCGGGCATGCCTTGCTGTTCCCAATTTTTGAGTAGGCTTATTTCGTGTTCTGTTAATAGTTTTTCACCCTTAAAGTGGGTATAACCGGGGTTGGCAGGCCAGGGCGGCATGGCTCTTTGCGAGGTCATATACGCAATGCCGGAGGCATATTTTTTTGCCTCTTGATAGTTGGTAAAATATATATGGGCAATGCCCGCAGGGTTGTGACAACCCGTGCAGTGCGTTTGCAGCAACGGCTCTATGTGTGCATAGTAAAATACCGGCTGCGGGCTATTGTTGTTGCAGGAATACAGTAGCCCTAATAGCCCCAAAGCTAAGCCTATAATACCTTTATTTTTCACTGCCAGCACCGGATTTATTTTTTGCATCCATGTCTTCCAATAGCTTCAAAATTTTGTCAATTTTTTCTTCTTCTAAGCGGCACAGCTTTTCTTGAATAAAGTCAATTTCCTTTTTTGCCTTTACATTGGTATGAAAGTCGGCATGGGCTTGGGCACGGTCTCTTTCGTTTTGGCGGTTTTGCGCCATCATAATAATGGGTGCTGCATAAGCTGCCTGCGTAGAAAACACTAAGTTTAGCAATATAAATGGATATACATCCCAATGCGCACAAAAAGCAACAACATTTAATGCCATCCACAACAACACTATAATAGTTTGAATGATAATAAAACGCCAAGACCCCATTTCCTTAGCCACAATATCGGCTACTTTATCGCCTAAGCTAAGGTCTTCGGTGTGCTTTTGATGCCATGTTTTATGTTGCTGCTCTGTATGCTGTTCCATATTTTATCCTTCTACTGCCCTATTAAGAAAGCGGATAAAGGGTTGCATGGTTTCAAACGTTTGCGCTATCCATTTTACAGCCCCCTGCTCCATTAAAACATTATCGTTTTTTATGCTGTGAAAGGTGGTAAAACTTTTCAGTTTCAGGTACTCTATGGCAGGATTGTCGGGGGTGTATTCTTTGGGGGGCTTTTTCAGCTTTTCTCCGTCTATGGTGGGGTATGTGGCTTTAAAGGCGGGGTTGTTAATTATGCCTAAAAACTCTTCATAGTTATAGTCTATTTCTTGCCTTACTTTTTTAAGCACATCGGGCTGTGGCATCCACACACCACCGCCTAAAAAACTTTTGCCGTTTGGCTCTAAATGCAGGTAATAGCCCGCTCCGGTAAAGTTTTTGCCTCCTTTGCTAAAGGCTGCGCCAAAGTTGGTTTTATAGGGCGTTTTATCCTTCGCAAACCTAACATCTTTGAATATTCTCATTATGCAGTCTTTGGCTGTAACATTTGCCAATGCGGGTTCATAAGCTGCCATTTCAACCAATAATTGGCTCACTATTTGCTCTATATTGTCTTTGGCTTTGGTGTAGCGTTCTTTATTGGCATCAAACCATGTTTTATGGTTATTGGCACTTAAATCGGTTAAAAATTGAAAAGTTGTAGCTTGTAACATAGCACAAATATAAGCTAAAAACCTGCAAGTGTTAAGGCTTGCAGGTTTAAAAGATTTATCGGTAAATAAAGAGAATTATTTTTCTAAAATTTGCTTCAGGTTGTTTAGCCCAGTTTGAAAGTCATCACCTATCATTTTATCCATATTACCCCCAATTAGCATAAGGTTCATAGGATAGCTCATTTTACCGTCAAAGCCCCACGTAATTTCAGTAGCGGTGCCGTTATTAGCGTCTGCTAATGCTAAATAGGCATTGTTTGTGGCTTCAAAGGGTTTTTTAAAGCGTAATTCAAAATCTACGCGCTCATTAGGTGTTATTTTTTTAATTTCCTGCTCGCCGGTGCCTACGCTGTCTGACTTGCTGTCCCATGCTGATATAAAACCTACCGTGCCGTCTGTGCCGGTATAGGTTTTTTTCATATTGGGGTCCATTTTAGCCCATCTGCTAAAGTTGTCCTGATTTTTTAGCAATACA
>RGMU01000067.1 GCA_010021705.1 Chitinophagia bacterium
TACACATTACCGGAGGCATCTACGGCTACGCCGAAGGGATAATTAAGGCTTGCAGCCGTAGCGGCACCGCTATCGCCACTGTAACTTCTACTACCATTACCTGCTATGGTGCTGATAACCCCGCTTGTGTTCACTTTGCGTATGCGGTCGTTATCAGCGTCTGCAATGTACACATTCCCGGAAGCATCTACGGCTACGCCGGTGGGATGATATAGGCTTGCAGCCGTAGCGGCACCGCCATCACCACTGTAGCCCCCACGTCCGGTAGAGTCATGATAGCCGTTACCGGCTATGGTGCTAATTACACCGGAGGTATTCACTTTGCGGATGCGATGGTTATCAGCGTCTGCAATGTACACATTCCCGGAAGCATCTACGGCTACACCCCATGAATTATTAAGGCTCGCTGCCGTTGCAGCACCACCATCACCACTGTAACTTCTACTACCGTTACCCGCTATGGTGGTAATAATCTGCGCCTTAGCCCCCAGCGTACCGGCTAAGAAAAAGACGCTTAAAAGTAGTACTTTGCGAATTTCAGCCATCGCGGGGGGATTCAGTTTAAATTTTCTGTGTAGCATAATTGATTAAATTTGCGGCAAATTTAGACGTAGAAATTATAACGTGCAAGTGTTTACAAAAAGATAATATTGGGAGTTGTCTGAATCAGGACGCTCAGGATTTTAGGATTAGCAGGAATTGGGCTGTATTTTGTCTGAAATGTGATTTTTGTGAAGGGGATAATTGCTATGACAGGCGGGTTAGTCTAAAAAGTAAAGTGAAGGCGAAATGTTTAATGGTGGATGTTGTAAGAGTTGCCCAAAAAATTAACCCTCTTGCAAAAAAAATCACACATGTTGATTAACGATTTATCCACCCCTGCAATTTGTTCATAGAATTAGCATACCTTTGCTTTAATAAATGTATGGCTACATAAATGTTAAAAAGTAATTTAGCGTAGCCGAATTGAAAATAAGAACTAAAAAAGAACTACATTAGCAGTAAATACCCCTTATGAAGTATTTTTATTTACTTATCATTTTCTTACTTCCCGCACTACCCGGGCTGGCGCAGAAAAAAAATACTGCCATTATTGACAGTTATTTAAGCGTTTTGCCCGGAGTAGCCACCGATACCGGTAAGGCGCGTATATACACTATTTTATCTGCATTATATCCCACCGTTAACCCTGATACCGGCATTATATACGGCAATATGGGTTTAGAAATATATAAGCGTGAGCATATTTCTAAGGGCATGGCTAAAGCCTACAACTCATTAGGGCAAAATTACTTCAACAAAAATGACTATCCGGTAAGTATGCAAAACTACTATGCTGCGCTTAAAATATATGAAGACCTTAGCGACACAGTTGACATGGCTGCCGTATTAGGCAATATTGGTGGCATTTATAATGAACAAAAAGACTATGCCAAAGCACTTGCCAAAGACTCTACTGCACTTAGCTATTACATAAGGCTGAAAAACAAAAAGGGAATTGCGCGCAACTTGGGTAATATGGGTGTTGTCTATGATAATATGCAGAAATATGATAGTGCACTAAAATACTACAGCAGAGCCATTCAGGTGGACAAAGAATCGGGAGATTTAGCAGATGTGGCTAAAAATCACAGCAATATGGCTGGTGCTTATTATAATTTAGGCGACCTGAATATGGCTGTAACCTATAATGACAGTGCCTTAAAAATATATGAAAAAATAGGCGATAAAAAAAGTTTGGCTATCAACTATGTAAACTTAGGTGCTTTTTTGGTAGAAGTAGCCAAAATGGATAAAACCAAAGTACAGCCTAATCACATTATAGCTGCCACAAAAGAAGAAAACCTTGCCAATGCCTTAAAATATTTAGAACAAAGTATAAAAGAAGCAGAAGCCATAGGCTTTCAGCAAGGGTTGGTAGCAGCCAGAGAAACGCTGTATGATGTGTATATGCTTAAAAAAGATTATAAGCTGGCATTAGAGAATTACATTCAAAAAACAGACATTATTCAAAACATAATGGATGCCGATACTAAGGTAAAGATTACCAAAATGGAAACCCAGCGCGAAAAAGAATTATTAGACAAGCAAATACAAATATCAGAGCTTAAAAAGGCAAATGAACAGAAATTGAGTTTAATTTGGGCGGGTGTGTCTATTGTGTTAATTGTGGTAGTGATAATTATTTTACGTAGCCTTTATTTTCAACTTAATTCTAATAAGCAACTGGCTAAAGAAAAAAAGAAACACTTGGAGCGTATTAGGGTGCAAAGTTCTATACTTATGGAAGTTGCGTTTACGCAAAGCCATGAAATTAGAGGTCCTGTGTCCACCATTATGGGACTATCCGAGCTTTTTAACTATGATGATATGTCTGACCCTAACAACAAGGTGCTAATGGAAGGCATTAATTCGGTAAGCCACCGTTTAGATAAAGTAATTACCGAACTTGTTAACAAAGAAAATCAGCTTAAAAACGAGTCTGCTGCCGAAGATATGACCGAAGAAGGCAGCAAAGCATAGTTTAGTCTTTCAACAAATCTTCGCGCTCTTTTTGCAGCGAAAACATTAAGTCCCGCAGGCGGGCGGCTTCCATAAAATCTAAGTCTTTGGCTGCCTTTTCCATTTCCTTTTTAGCCTTAGCAATTTCTTTGTCTAAAAAGGCTACGTTTCTATATTCTACCACCGGTTCTGCCGCTTTTGAGGGTTGCGCTTCCATAGTGTAATCGTAGGCTTTGCTTTCGTCATAGCTTTTTATTTCTAAAACAGATGTTTGCTTCATTATTTGCTCCACCGACTTTTTAACCGTAGTTGGCACAATGCCATGTAGCATATTGTGCTTGATTTGCTTATCTCGCCTTCTGTCTGTTTCTTCCATAGTGCGCTGCATACTCCGGGTTATTTTATCGGCATAGAATATTACCTTACCCTTAACATTCCGCGCTGCCCGACCTGCCATTTGCGTTAGCGACCTCTCATCTCTCAAAAAGCCCTCTTTATCGGCATCTAAAATAGCAACAAGTGACACTTCGGGCAAATCCAACCCCTCCCTCAGTAGGTTTACGCCCACCAACACATCTATTTCTCCCAACCGCAAAGACCGCAAAATTTCTACCCGTTCTAACGTATCTACTTCGCTATGAATATAGCGTGATTTTATGTTAATACGTTTAAGGTACTTATCCAACTCTTCTGCCATGCGCTTGGTAAGTGTGGTAACAAGCACACGGTCTCCATCGCTTACGCGCTTGTCTATTTCGTCAAGCAAGTCATCTACTTGGTTAATGCTGGGGCGCACCTCAATAGGCGGGTCTAATAAGCCCGTAGGGCGTACAACCTGTTCTGCTACCACCCCGCCGCAAAGCCCCAATTCATAGTTACCCGGCGTAGCACTTACAAACACCACTTGGTTTAACTGTGCTTCAAATTCATAAAAATTAAGCGGTCTGTTGTCTAACGCAGAAGGCAACCTAAATCCATACTCCACTAAAGCTATTTTACGGCTTCTATCGCCCCCGTACATACCACTAATTTGAGGTATCGTAACGTGGCTTTCATCTATCACCATCAGAAAATCATCAGGAAAGTAGTCTATCAAGCAGAAAGGGCGCGTGCCGGGCTGCCTGCGGTCTAAAAAGCGGGAGTAATTTTCAATACCGCTACAATAACCTAACTCGCGTATCATCTCTAAATCATATTCTACACGTTCCCTTATGCGCTGTGCTTCCAAAAATTTGCCCAGCCCTTTAAAGTAGTTTTCCTGTGCCACCATTTCGTCCTGAATCTCGTGAAAAATAGCTACCATTTGGTCGCGGGGGGCTACATACAGGTTGGCAGGGAAAATGGCAGCATTATCCACCTTGCCTATGCGCTTACCCGTATCGGTTTCAAAGGTTTCTATTTCTTCAATCTCATCGCCATAGAAGGTAACGCGGTAGCCATAGTCCACATAAGGCAAGTTTATATCCACAGTATCTCCATTTACTCTGAAAGTGCCCCTTGTAAACTCTATTTGGCTTCTATTATAAAGACTGTTTACCAACGAGTGCAAAAACTTATTCCTGCCCATGTTGTCGCCCACAGTAAAGCGTATAATGCTATTGGCATATTCCGTAGGATTACCCATACCATAAATACACGATACCGATGCCACAACTATAATGTCCCGCCTACCGCTTAGCAGGCTTGTGGTTGCCCGCAAGCGCAGTTTTTCCAATTCTTCGTTAATAGCAAGGTCTTTTTCTATATAGGTGTTAGTTACCGGCAAATAGGCTTCCGGCTGATAATAGTCATAATATGACACAAAATACTCCACCGCATTGTTTGGAAAAAACTGCTTAAACTCGCCATAAAGCTGCGCCACAAGCGTTTTATTGTGCGTAAGCACAAGTGTAGGCTTTTCCACCTGCTGAATAACATTGGCAACCGTAAAGGTTTTCCCCGACCCCGTTACACCCAATAGCGTTTGGAACTTTTCGTTATTGTTAATACCGTCTGCCAATTCTTTGATGGCAGTAGGCTGGTCGCCTGCCGGCTTATAAGGGCTTTCTAAACTAAATTTCATAAAAATACCGGCACACCACCGGAGGTTTTCTTTCTACAAAAATAGCATATTATAACCGAAATATCACTTTTACCAATTTAGTGCTTCGGGTGCTTGCTCAAAAAGGCTCTTTAGCTCCGGTATTTTTAAGTGTTGACGCTCTATAAGTTGAATACAGAAACCGCAAACTTACATGTTCCCGCCTTCAAAATTCCCTGCATAGTAAAAATACCCAAAAATAATCTACTTTTGCAATATATGCCTTCCATATCTCAGCGTGGCTTAAAAATGCCACCCTCTCCCATACGCAAATTAGTGCCTTATGCCGATGCCGCCAAAAGCAGAGGCACTAAAGTCTATCACCTTAACATTGGTCAGCCGGACATTGCCACCCCCACTCAAATATTAGATGCCGTGAAGCATACCGATATGAAAGTGCTGGAATATAGCCCCAGTGCGGGCATTGAGACTTACAGAAAAAAATTGGTGGAGTATTACTCTCGTAATCATATTTCATTGGCTGTGAGCGACATTATAGTAACCACCGGTGGGTCAGAAGCTATACAATTTGCCATGCTGTGTTGCTTAGATGCCGGAGATGAAATTATTATCCCCGAACCATTTTATGCCAACTATAACGGCTATGCCAACAGCGGTGGCATAAAAGTAGTGCCCATTCCTTCCGGCATTGAAACGGGGTTTGCCTTGCCTTCGATTGAAGAATTTGAAAAAGCAATTACGCCCCGCACCAAAGCCATAATGATATGCAACCCTAACAATCCCACCGGCTATTTATATAGTAGTGAAGAGCTTGAGGTAATAAAGCAAATATGCCTCAAGCACGACCTATTTTTAATGAGCGATGAGGCATATCGTGAATTTTGCTATGACGGCAGAACGCATATTTCAGCCCTAACCATAGCCGGCTTGGAGAACCATGCCATAGTATTAGATACTATTTCTAAGCGTTATAGTGCGTGTGGTGGCAGGGTAGGGGCTTTTGTAACAAAAAACAAAGAGCTATTGCAAACTGCCATGAAGTTTGCCCAAGCGCGATTAAGCCCACCAACCTTTGCCCAAATATTGGCAGAAGCTGCTGTGGACTTACCCCTTAATTATTTTGACGAAGTGCACGCAGAATACACCAACCGCCGTAATACTTTAGTAGCAAGGCTTAATGCCATGCCCGGTGTTACTTGCCCCTCACCCGGCGGCGCATTTTATGCTATGGCAAAGCTACCCGTTGAAGACAGCGAGGCATTTTGCCAATGGCTATTAGAATCATTCAGCCATAACGGAGCAACGTTGATGATGGCGCCAGCCGCAGGCTTTTATGCCACACCCGGTAAGGGAAAAAACGAAGTAAGGTTAGCTTATGTGCTCAATGAAAATGATATAAACCATGCTATGGACTGCCTGCAAATAGCATTAGAACAGTATCCGGGTAAAAATTAAGAGAGCTATGTGGGAAAAGTGGTTTGGTAAAAAAAATAAAAACAATGATGATGCGCAAGCTCCAAAAGCCATCACTGACTTCTCGTTTCTTGGCGCAGACATGCACTCGCATTTTGTGCCGGGTATTGATGACGGTGCAAAAACCATTGAGGATAGCTTGCTGTTATTAAGAGGCATGGTAGATATGGGGTTTAAGACCATCATCACAACCCCGCATACCATGATAGACTTTTACCCTAACACCACAGAAACTATCCAAAATGGTTTTGAACTGTTAAAGCAAGTAGCAGCGGAAAACAACATAACATTATCGCTTAAAGCTGCGTCAGAATATTATATAGATGAATCATTTGATGCCCTGATAGACAAACAGCCGTTGCTAACTATATACAAAAATGAAGTGTTAGTAGAGTTTTCTATGCTTTACGAACCCCCAAACCTTAAAAATGTACTGTTTAAGCTACTTACCAATGGCTACAAACCCATTATAGCCCACCCGGAAAGGTATCTATCGTTTCATAAAGACATTGACAAATATACCGAGCTGAAAGATAGGGGGTGCTTATTACAGCTTAATTTACTTTCGATTACCGGCTATTATGGTAAGAATGTAGGGGCGGTGGCAGAGAAGTTATTAGCGAATAAAATGTATGATTATTGTGGTTCAGATGCCCACCATGAAAAGCATATTGACCACTTAAAGAACATTGGCAATACGAAAGTGTACGATTTGCTCCGTTCCTACCCATTTCTAAATAATAGGTTATGTTTTTAACCATTATTTGAATAATAGACTTATCCATGCTAATTTTGCAGGAAATTTGTCTCCCTCTTAGATTATTCATCTTAGTATCAAAACAACACAACTGCAATAAATGGAAAGTACCCAATATAAAATTGCCGTCATTGGTTTGGGCTATGTAGGTTTACCCTTAGCCGTAGAATTTAGTAAATATTATCCTACTTTAGGCTTTGACATAAACAAGCAGCGCATAGCAGAGCTTCAGTCAAAGCATGATTTTACATTAGAAGTAGCGGAAGACCTCCTGCTGCAAGTAACGGTTGACACGCCTCCCGCAAAAGGCAATACCGGCTTATTTTGCACCTACAATATGGAGCATATTGCTGACTGTAATGTTTACATTATTACAGTACCCACACCCGTTGATAAGAACAACCGCCCTGACCTTACGCCGCTTTACAAAGCCAGCGAAACCGTAGGCAAAGTGTTGAAGAAAGGTGATTTTGTTATCTATGAATCTACTGTTTACCCGGGCGTAACGGAAGACGAATGCGTACCGGTATTGGAAAAGTGTTCAGGCTTAAAGTTTAACACCGATTTCTATTGCGGATATTCTCCGGAACGCATCAATCCGGGTGATAAACTGCATACTGTTTCAAAAATTAGAAAAATTACATCAGGCTCCACCCCTGAAGTAGCAGAAGAAGTAGATAGCCTTTACCGCTCTATTATTACTGCCGGCACATTTAAGGCTTCCAGCATAAAAGTAGCCGAAGCTGCCAAAGTAATAGAAAACTCACAAAGGGATATTAATATAGCCTTTGTGAATGAGCTGGCTAAAATATTTAATAAATTAGGCATAGACACACAAGATGTGTTAGAAGCCGCAGCCACGAAGTGGAATTTTATTCACTTTAAACCCGGATTAGTAGGAGGGCACTGTATCGGTGTTGACCCCTATTATTTAGCCCAAAAGGCACAAGAAGTAGGATACCATCCTGAGATC
>RGMU01000068.1 GCA_010021705.1 Chitinophagia bacterium
AATAAAAAAGGTTGGAAAACAAGCGTTGTTAGCGAAAGCGAAGGAACGGTTGGTGGCTACAAAGAAGTAGTTGTTGAAGTAGTTGGCGAAGATGTTTACGGAACATTGAAATTTGAAAGTGGCGTTCACAGGGTGCAAAGAGTACCCAATACCGAAACTCAAGGAAGGGTGCATACATCGGCAGCAACTGTGGCGGTAATTCCCGAAGCGGAAGAAGTGGACTTTGAACTGAAAGAAAGCGATGTAAAAATGGAAACTGCCCGAAGTGGAGGTGCTGGAGGTCAGAATGTAAATAAAGTGGAAACTAAAGTGTTTCTTACCCATGTACCTACTGGAGTAGTGGTTATGTGTCAGACCGAAAGAAGCCAGTTGGGAAACCGAGAAAAAGCTATGAACATGCTACGAACTAAACTATATGAAGAACAAGTACGCAAGCAAGAAGAAGAAATAGCGCGTAGGCGAAAAAGCCTTGTATCTACCGGAGATAGAAGTGCCAAAATACGCACCTACAACTATCCGCAAGGGCGTATTACCGACCATAGAATAAACATGACCATCTATAACCTTGACGACTTTATGAACGGCAACATACAAGACATGATAGATGCCCTTCAATTTGCCGAAAACGCAGAAAAAATGCAGGCAGGAGAATCGGTGGTGTAGAATTAATGGGTTTGACAAATAGTGAGCAAGGCATTATAATGCACAAAAAGTTTGGATATTGACAGAAAAAGCATTACCTTTGCGCTCCAATACATAAATGCCTGCTTGCAGGTCGGTTAAAGTCCGATGGTGTAACGGTAACACAACAGATTTTGGTTCTGTTTTTCCTGGTTCGAATCCAGGTCGGACTACATACGTTTTTGTAAAACGCCTTTAAGGGCGTTTTTTTGCTTTTTAGAATCTATATTCACTACCTTTGTTATTTCATGGAGTAACATAATGGCAAACCAACCAACCGCTAAGTATTTTAAGTGTTAAGTATATTTAATACTTGAGTTGGCATATAAATCATAGTTTTGCCTCAAAACAACAAATATGAAAAAAGGAATACTTTACTTGGGCTTGTTATTGATGGGTGTCGGAGTTAAAGCCCAGTAGGTGCCAAGGAATGTGCTTGTAGAGCATTTTACCAACACGTATTGTAGCGTGTGTGCTTCAAAAAATCCTGGTTTTTATGCCAATTTGTGGCGTTATCCGCAAGTTTGGCATGTGGCATATCATCCAAGTTCGCCTTATGCTGCTTGCCCGCTTAGCATGGCAAACGTACCTGAAAATGATGCCCGTACCAATTATTATGGTGTTTATGGAGGCACGCCCCGCTTAGTAATTCAAGGAGCGGTTGTTACCTCTACAAATTATGCAGATTCTGCTATAGTTAGCATTTTTAACTGGAGCGGGGAGAAGATAAAGCAGGGGGGAGACTGGGCAATTTACTCCCGCGAAATGCTAAGGTCTTTAATTTTGCAGTTGGTGTTGTCTTTGCAGCGAATGGCAATGTATAGGTTGTATCTGCCGGTCTTTGCGGTGAAATTTTGCACTAAGTAGTAGGAATTAGCTGATGTAGCTCCTTGTTCGGGTGGGTCAAAGGTAATGGGTTGGTTTTTTTGAAAAAAATTGCTTAGAATGGCAATGGCTTGGTTGGAGCTGTAAATGCTTTGCTCATTGTTAAGCGTGATAGGCACAAACTCATCAAAATAATGAGCAATAGACCTTATATTGTTGCTTTGAAAGCCGGACTGAATGCGGGAAAAGTCGAGAGGGATGCTTTGCATAGAGGCAGGGGCGGTGCTTTGTGTAGCAACCACATACCGGCTTTGTGCATAGCTTGCTTTGAAGGCGAGCAATGAAAACAGAAAAACTAATATTTTGCTAATATTTACCATGTTCCTAATAGTGGGTTAGTGCAATTAAGTACAGCAAAAATTGAGCCAAACCGGCATTTCAGTGAAAAAAAGATACAAATATATGAATTTTTATTGTTTTTTGAGATATTGTGCGCTATTTGCTAATATATTTGTAAAAAAAATGCCCCATTTATGGCTGATTATAAACTGATAGATAATAATGATATTGCGCACTTCATACATATTATAGGCGGACAATATGTGTTAACGGATAGCGATGCTTTAGACAAGCGGTCATCGGACTATACGGAAGACCTGCATTATATGCCGCAGGTGGTGCTACTGCCATGCAGTACTGCGGAGATAAGCCAAGTTATGGCGCATTGCCATAAAGAGTGTATAGCAGTTACGCCGCGTGGGGCGGGCACGGGGCTTAGTGGCGGTGCGCTGCCGGTATATGGCGGTGTGCTTATAGATTTGGCACGGATGAACAGCATTGTGCACATTGATAAAGAAAACTTTCAAGTAACCACGCAGCCGGCAGTGATTACGCAGGTGTTGCAGGAGGCTGTAGGGGCTGAGGGTATGTATTATCCGCCTGACCCTGCCAGTAGGGGTTCTTGCTTTATAGGGGGCAATGTGGCAGAAAATTCAGGCGGACCGAGAGCGGTTAAGTATGGCACGGTAAAGGATTATGTGTTGAATTTAGAAGTGGTGTTGGCTAACGGTGATGTGATATGGACGGGGGCAAATGTGCTAAAAAATGCTACCGGCTATAATCTTACGCAACTGATTGTGGGTAGCGAAGGTACTTTGGGCATTATTACGCAAATAGTGCTAAGGTTAATACCGACTGTGCCACATCGGTTAAGCATGTTAGTACCGTTTAAGAGTGCAACTGCTGCTTGCGCTGCGGTAAATGTGATATTGTTGAAGGGTTTTGTGCCTTCGGCATTAGAGTTTATGGAGCGGCACTCTATTGAGTATGCTATGGCATATACCCAACACCATGCCATAGCTTTAGAGCCGGATACCGAAGCGCATTTGCTAATAGAGTTGGACGGTAGCAGCAAAGAACAACTTTATACAGAAGCGGAGGCAGTGGCATTGGTAGCCGAGCAATGTGGCGGTGGCAGTGTGTTGCTGGCAGATAACGAACATTTGACTAACACTATTTGGATGCTACGCCGCAAGGTAGGCGAAGCGGTTAAAAGCCAAAGTATATATAAAGAAGAAGACACGGTAGTGCCGCGTGCTAAGCTACCGCAACTGCTGAATACGGTAAAAAGTTTAGGCAGGGAATATGGCTTTAGGTCGGTATGCTATGGTCATGCGGGAGACGGTAATCTACATATTAATATACTAAGGGATAATTTAGACGATGACGCATGGAATGTGCACCTTATTACTGCCATAGAAACACTGTTTAAAGAGGTGGTGGCAATGGGAGGCACTATATCCGGTGAGCACGGCATTGGGTTGGTGCAAAGGCGTTACATGCCCATAGCATTTTCTCCGGTGGTGTTAGCTATTATGAAGGGCATTAAGCATTTGTTAGACCCTAAAGGCATAATGAACCCGTGTAAAATTTTTTAGGGGTAGTTAGTTCTCCTTTTTTCCAAACTGTAACTTTGTGAGGGAGGGAGCGGCAAACCATGTGGTAGCCACCACAACTAAGGTCATAAAGCCACCAAACACCACCGACACCACAGTGCCCATCCAGCGGGCTGTTAAGCCGCTTTCCATAGCCCCCAATTCGTTGGAGGAGCTAATGAACATGGTGGCTACGGAGGCTACGCGCCCGCGCATGTTTTCGGGGGTGTGCAGCTGCAAAATAGTGCCTCTGATTACCACACTAATGGCATCACACATACCGCCCGCCAATAGCATGGCAAAGGCTAATAAAAAGGCATAAGATATGGGGCAACCTAAAATGCTGCCCATTATACCGGTATCGGCAATGAAGGCACTGTAGCCAAATACAATGGTGGTGATGCCAAATCCGGCTATACCTGCTAATAGCTTTATACCCGGATTGCGCTTTAGCGGATACCATGAAAACACCATAAGCATGAGTATGCTACCTATGCCGGGTGCGCTTCGCAGCCAGCCAAAGCCTAATTCGCCCACGTGTAGCAGTTCGTTGGTGAATACGGGTAGCAAAGCTACTGCCCCTCCAAACAATACGGCAAACATGTCTAAGGACAGCGAGGCTAAAATAACGGGTGTGCGGAATACAAACTTTAAGCCTTCGGCAAGGCTTTGGAGTATTGGTTCGCGTTTATGGGCAGACTTGGCTTGCTTGGGAATGGAAAGTATAAGCAACAGCGAGGCTATTTCTATAACAAACACGGCTGTAAAAGAGGCTATAAAGCCCCATAACGCAATGAAAAGGCTGCCTAATAGGGGACCGGTTACGGCTCCGGTTTCCCAAGCTGCGCTACTCCAAGTGGTGGCATTGGCATATAACTTGCGCGGTAGCAACACACCAAATAGGGCAAATGAGGCGGGGCTAATAAATGCTCTAAGCACACCTCCGGCAAAAATGCCTAAATAGCATAAATATAAAATAAGGCTGTTGTTTGCCCCCTGCATTCCGCTTGCTATGGAAAGTAGTACAAAAAACAAGGCTAAGGCTAAATAGCCCACAACACACTTAACAAAGATGGACTTTTTTTCGGCTTTGTCCACAAAATAGCCGGATATAAACGAAAAGCCCACAGCCGGCAACACTTCCCACAGCCCCATAAGCCCTAATGCCAGCGTATCGCCTTTGTGAGTGGACGCATTGTAGGTTATCTTATATATATAGTAGCACAATATGGTGGACTGCATATTAAGTGCCAATATTATGGACAGCCTTAACAGCAAATAACGGCGAAACATTGCTACCCTTAGCGATTTATTGCGGAACAGTACGGAAAGGGCAAAGGATTGGAAAGGATAAATAACCGAATATTTCCCTTTATTTTGTAGCGTGAGATATTTCTTTACCGTTTTCAGTAAACCAAAGATTGATTGGGTGCAAAAATATAATACCAATTACAGATAAAATATTAATTTTGTTTGCCAAGCCATGAACAATTTATTACACATCCTATCTTCCGGGTTTTTACAGGCATTGCAGGAGCTGCAAGTGAATAAGTTGCGCACCTTTTTGTCGCTTATTGGCATTACGATTGGCATATTTTGTATTATATCTGTATTAACGGTATTGGACAGTGCTAAAACGTCTATCAAAAGTAATTTGAGTGAATTAGGGGGTGATGTGTTGTATTTTGGCAGATGGCCCTCTTTTAATGATGACACCGGCGAGTTTAAGTGGTGGGAATATATGATGCGCCCCAGCCTAACCCTAATGGATGCCAATGCGGTGAATAGCCAACTGCACAATGTAGCCACCACGTGTATTTCGCTGCCTATCAAAAATGCTACCATAAAAAATAGGGAGCAGCAAATAAGCAATAGTGGCATATATGCGGTGTCGGCAGGGTTTGAAAAGGTGCAAAAAGTGGATATTGTGTTAGGCAGGTTTTTGAACCAAGCCGAGCTAATGGGGGGGCATAATGTGGCTGTGATAGGCAATGAGGTTTATAATACGCTATTTCCTACCGGCATTAATCCTTTGGGGAAGAACATAAGCGTGAATGGGAAAAACTTTATTGTTGTGGGTACGTTAAAAAAAGCGGGAGGGTTTAACCCCGCCGGCTTTGACCTTGATAATGGTATTATCATATCTTATGTAGCAGCTATGGGCATGGTCAATGTGCGCTCTTTAGAGTATAATCCTTATATGATAGTTAAGGCGCATAGTGAAAAAAATGTAGCCCAAGTGGAAGATGAAGCAAGAGGTATTTTAAGACGGATACACCATATAAAACCCACCAAAGGTGATGATTTTGGCGTGAGGAAGCTAAGTGGTCTTAGCGCAATATTAGACCGAACCTTTAATACGTTTAATGCCATTGGGCTGTTTATTTCTTTTTTTTCGCTTTTGGTGGGGGCATTTGGCATTGCCAACATTATGTTTGTAACGGTACGAGACCGCACCAAACAAATAGGGTTAAAAAAAGCTATAGGGGCAAGGGGTTCGTCCATATTATTAGAATTTTTAATAGAAGCCACCGTATTGTGCTTAGTAGGCGGGCTAACGGGCATATCGTTGGTAGTTATTTTGTTTAAGGCTGCGGGTAGTTCAATGGGCATGGAGGTGTCTATGTCCGGTGGTAATTTTATGTTTGGAATATGCGTATCGGTATTAGTAGGGCTGTTATCGGGCTTTATACCGGCATTAAGGGCAGCAAGGCTGGATGCAGCAGTTGCCATTCGTACTCATTAATCTGTTTTATACATGGAAAAGAAAAGAATATTAATATTAGACAGTGCACGCATTGATTTGAAGCTAAAGCGCATGGCTTATGAAATATGGGAGCATAACAGCGAAGAGAGCGAATTGGTGTTTGTAGGCGTGGAAGGTGCAGGCATGGCATTGGCTACCAATTTGGCAAACTTATTGGGCGCAATATCGCCTATAAAGGTATCTATTTATTCGCTGCTAATCAATAAAAAACAGCCCCTGAACCATGCTTTAGATACTACGGAAAACCTTAGCCATAAGGTGGTTATACTAATTGACGATGTAGCCAATTCCGGCAAAACACTTACTTATTCTTTACCTGCGTTGCTTAATTTTGATTTGAAAAAAGTGATGGTGGCAGTATTGGTGGACAGAAAGCATAAATCTTTTCCGATAGCCTGCGATATAGTGGGGCATACGCTATCTACCACTTTGCAAGAGCATATTGAAGTAGAAATTGAAGGAACGGAAATAAAGGCGGTTTATTTGGAGTAAGAGGTTCAAAAAGAATATTTTTGGGTAAATATCCCCTATTTCACACCTTAATTAGCATAGTTGTAACTTTTTTTACGCGAAACCTTTGTTTATTGAATAGCTTGTAATAAATTCACGCCCTAAATCGGTTTTTTGTGGGATACTATAAAAAACGATTAGATGTATTACATTTGTAACGGAATATCAATTTTAGATAAAACAAACAGTATGAGAAGACTTTTGTTAGCAGTTGTGGTGTGGCTTGCCGGTTGTATGACCGTAATGGCGCAAACACATAATGTAGTAGGTAAAGTGCTTGACGAAACGGGGCAAGGCTTACCGCAAGTAATTATTAATGTTAAAGGTACAATAACCGGAACGGCAACAGATGCCAACGGTGATTTTAACTTAGACGTGCCCGATGGTAAAAACGTAAAATTGGTATTCCAATGCGTGGGGTATAATACCATTACGGTAGCCGCCGATGATGGTCAAACAGAAATTCGCGTGAAAATGGTGCGCAATGCAAAAACTTTAGAAGGTGCTGTGGTTACAGCCTTTGGTTTGCGCCGTGAAAAAAGAGAGGTGGGCTTTAATGCTACCACCATTGGCAATGATGAACTAACTGCGGGCAACAACACCAGTACGCTATCCGGCTTGCAAGGTAAAGTTGCCGGTGCCAACATTAGCAGCACTACCGGCGGTCCCGGTGGTAGCACAAGAGTGGTACTACGCGGTGAAAAATCTATTGTAAACAACAACAACGCCCTCATAGTAGTGGATGGTGTGATTACCAACAACTATGATAGGTTGCGCAGCACATCGGGTGGCGATAATGATGTACTTTCCGGTACAGACTTTGGTAATAGTGCCAACGATTTAGACCCTGATGAAATAGAGTCTGTAACCGTGCTAAACGGTGCTTCTGCTACTGCGCTATATGGTGAGCGTGGTGCTAAAGGAGCGGTGATGATAACCACTAAAAAAGGTAGAAAACACAT
>RGMU01000069.1 GCA_010021705.1 Chitinophagia bacterium
TTGCTGCAAACCCGTTATTACCTGTGCTGCTGCTGCTATGGGGTCTAAGGTTTGGTGAGGGAGGGCTGCGTGCCCTCCTTTGCCGTGTATGGTAATGTATATTTCATCGGCACTTGCCATATACTGCCCCGCTCTAAAGCCTAAATTGCCGGCGGACAAGTGCGGGTAAACATGCAAGGCAAACAGGGCTTCGGGCTTCGGGTTTTCTAAGGCACCGTCTTTTATCATCAGGCTTGCGCCACCCGGATGCTTTTCTTCTCCCGGCTGAATGAGTAGCTTTACTGTACCTTGCCATTGGCTGCGGGTGCTATGCAGTATTTTGGCTGCCCCCAAAAGGCAAGAGGTGTGCACATCATGCCCGCAGGCGTGCATCACGCCGGGGTTCACGGAGCGATAACTCACGTCTTCATTCGCCTCTTGAATGGGCAATGCGTCTAATTCACACCTTAGCCCCACGCAGGCACTATGCGGGTTTTCACCCTCTATCAGGGCTATAATGCCTGTGCCGGCTATGCCTGTTTGGTGGTTAATGCCCCAAGCTGTAAGCTGCTGTGCCACAAACGCCATCGTATTATGTTCTACAAACGATAGCTCCGGATGCGCGTGAATATAGTGCCTTATGCCAACTGCTTCATCATTATAAGCGGCTGCTAATTGTTTTATTTTTTCTATCATAGACATAAACCCACTGCATAACTTGCAGCCGATACTTTTTTATTTACTACCCAATATACAACTTTTAACCCACAACAACAAATTTTTTATCCATTAAGCCTGTTTATCCTTTAATCTTGGGTATCCTGATTCAGACAATTACCAAAAGCCCCCACCAGTTAAGCCCGTTACGGTTAAATATTTTATGTGGGTGTTCCTTATACTTAGGTAATAGGCTTATCGCTCCCTTCACAAAAATTACACATCAGGTAATTTGTACCTGCCCTTCCCGGTATAAACAGTTCCGGCTATTAAATGGGACAATGGCTTAGATTTTTGCCCCGATGTGCTGTATGGCATTAGCCTGCCCTACCATGAATAAAAGATGGTAAAAGCCCACCCCCCTAAAACGGATACCCAATAGAAAAATTAAGTATTACATTATCGGCGCGCCAACTACCGTCACCAAGTGCTATTTGGTGAAACACCCAGCCATTGTTTTCGGCTATGTAGGGGAGGTAGGGTTTTTTTACGGGTATGGCAAAGTCTATACGCACTGTGAAGAATGAAGCTATGTCAAACCGAGTGCCCACGCCCATGTCAATAGCCAAGTCTTTGCCCAAGCGTTCCAATTCAAAAGAACCGTTGGGGTAGGCATCATTGGGATTGGTGAGCCATATATTGCCCGCATCGGCAAACAAAGCACCGTTCATTTTTATAGCCCCTGCAAATAAGGGTAGCATGGTAAAGCGGTATTCACCGCTGCATTCTATTTTTATGTCTCCGGTAAGGTCTAAGGCATTAGCACTTTTTTTAGTTTCTTCGTTAAAGCTGCTGCCTGGTCCTAAACTCCGCACCCGCCAGCCGCGCAGGCTATAAGGTCCGCCCACATAATATTGCTTAATATAGGGTAGGGTTTTATCCCTGCCGTAGGGCACTCCCACTCCCGTTAAAAAGCGAAACGCACACAGCGAATGCCTAAAGGCAAAATATTTTTGCATATCCAAATCTATTTTAACGTATTGGGCATTTTCCGTTTTATATAAATCCTGCAAAGCAGTGCCTATGCCGTTAAACGAGGCTAACAATAAGCCAGCCTCTTCTATACCTACCTTTAGCTTAAATGTATTACCTAATGCGCTATTAGCGTTTGTGTAATAAAAGGTTACATTTTCGCCTTCTATAAAAGCAGGCTTGTAGATGGCTTGCAAATAGGGATTATTCTCCAATCTATGGTTAAAAGAGTCTGATTTTTTGGGCAACCGTATCAGGTTCATAAACGAAGGCGTAACCTCCCATGTTTTGGTAGAAGTTTCGTGCCAATTATACTTGAATGCTACTCCCGTGTTCACAAGTGTAAAGTATTGCACGCGATTCACCACATTTGTACCCACCGTAAAAAGCGTATGCGGCAAATTAGAGTTGTTAAATTTATTGGCATCTACCGGTGCCACAAATTTGGGCAGGTCTAAGCCGGCATTTAGCCCATAATATTCCGACAATAAGCCAAAGTGTTCTTCAAATTTATCACCTATGTGTTCGTTATAAGACAATTCCGTACCGCCGTTTAGGTTAAGCGAAAGCGTATTAGCACCTTTCATAAAATTTTTATTTCTAAAGTTCAACCCCGCCGAGCTACCCAACTGATACGTAGAACCGCTTGTGATTTCGGCATTGGCACTAAAATCCATTTTTTTGTTGCGGAACAGGTAAACAGCGTAATCTATGGTATGCGTAATGGGCTATCACCTTATTGCTAACATCTTTATGCTTGTAATAAAAGTTAATTTCCCGAATCACATCGCTTGGCATAGATAGCGTATCATCGTCCTGTTCCGATTGTGAATTAGGGTAAACGGCTACCGAGCCTATGGTATAAGGATGCTGCGAAAGCGTATCAACGGCATCTATTATCAGCGCAACAGTAAGCGTGGGCTTCTCGGCAGATTTGTTGGTAGTGATGCGGGTAAGCGCATTTTCTATAAGGTTGGCGTTGTCGGTGGCGTAGGTAGCATTAAGCGTGTCCAATTCAAAGCGAATATTGTCTTGCGTAAACCGGTAATACCCTTGATTGCGTATAAGAGCCACTAACCTAAGCTGCTCCTCGTCTAAGGTAGAAAACGTAAACGCCCTATCAGGCTTCAATAGGCACTCTTCTGCCCCCCGATTGGCTATTCCGGCAACGCCCGGGTCTTTTATCCGGTATTCTACTCCTTTGATAAGGTAATTGTTACCGGCATTTATGTTGTACACCACTTTAGCTTTTTTGCCCCTGTAATACACACTATCCGTAATTTGGGCATAAAAGTAACCTTGGTTAAACAAATAGCGCGCCATGGAGGTAACGCTTTTGGTAATGGTGGAAGTGTCTATCAAAACCGGTCTTTCTTCATTTTTAGACAGCGCACTATCGGGTAGCAAATGCCGCTTGCCATACCGTAGATTATAAAACCATAACTTGCCCGGCAATAGCCCAAAAGTGTTATACGTATTTGTTTTTTGGATAACAAGTCTTTGCAAATTGTCTTTTATTTCTCCTTTGCGGTAAATTACGGTAGGGCTATACAGCTTTATGTCATTGCTCCTTAGTAGGTGGGTGCCTGGAGCAAGGTGCTTGGTACTGCAAGCCGCAAAACACGCACACAGTAAAAATAGCAACACAACGCTACAACCCTTTGCCCGCAGGAAAAAGATAAAACTACAAAGTATTTTAGTATATTTGTTCAATATGTTGTCTAAACCGCTCTTAAAATATTTAAAATCGCTATTCCTGCAAAAAAATCGCATTGCGCATAAGGTGTATATTGCAGAAGGCACAAAAATAGCAATAGAATGGCTATCTGCTACATGCCCCATAGAATATATTATTGCCACGCAAGATTGGGCAGATGCTCATAAACATTTTATTAGCCTTCACCCGGAGGCAGAACTGCATATTGTGCAATCTTATGAAATGGGCCAGGTATCGCAGTTAAATACCCCGCAGCCGGTGCTATTGGTTGTAAAAGCCCCCGAACCTACTCCATTAGAGTGGCAAAATAAATGGTATATAGCCTTAGAACATCTACAAGACCCCGGCAACATGGGTAGCATTATCCGCATAGCAGATTGGTTTGGATTCGCAGGCATTTTATATACTCCCGATTGTGCAGACCCCTTTTCGCCAAAAGTAATACAAGCCGGCATGGGTAGCCACCTCCGCGTTCAGTTGCATGAAACGCATTTGACAAAAATAGTCAAGAAAACAGAACTACCCGTTATAGCTGCCACATTAAGCGGTAGTTCTCCGGCTGAACTGCCCCGCTACAGTGCCGGCATAATAGCCATTGGCAATGAGTCTAAGGGGCTAAGCGAAGAACTGATAAAAACAGCCAAGCACTGCGTTACCATTCCTAAGCGCGGCGGTGCAGAAAGCCTTAACGCATCTGTGGCTGCCGGTATTCTTTGCGCCTCACTTACCGGCACCATATAACGCTATCCCGCAGGCGGAGTACCTTGCGCATTCCATTCCGTAATCAGTTCTCCCATGTAGGTTAGCAGTTCATTTTTGCCTAAATATTTTTCCGCACTTGTCATAAAGCTGCGCGGTATAAACTCCCATTCATCCCGCATGGCATTTACAAACATACGCGCGTGCTTGTAAGCCTCTTTTTGAGTGGTTTTATCTGCTTTGGTAAAAATAATATTAAATGGCACTTGCCATTCGCCTAAGTCCCGCAAAAATGCTAAGTCTATATTTTGCGGTTCATGGCGGCTGTCTATCAGCACCATTACACACACTAAGTTCTCCCGCTGCCGCATATATTTTTCAATCATCACTTCCCATGCCTGCCGCTCTGCCTGCGACCTTTTGGCATATCCATAGCCCGGCAAGTCCACCAAATAAAAATTATCATTAATCACAAAGTGATTAATCATTTGCGTCTTACCCGGTGTTTTTGATGTTTTGGCTAATTTGGCATTACCGGTTAGCATATTAATAAGTGAAGATTTGCCCACATTAGACCTCCCAATGAACGCAAATTCCGGCATAGACGGCTTAGGGCACATCTCTACTTTATTATTACTTATTAAATATTTTGATGTTTTTATTTCCACTGCGTATTTCTATGTATTTTTGCGGTAATGAATAACCCCTCTACGCCTGCAAAGGTACTACCAAACAAAAATTCGTCCCAAGATAAAAAAATACAGGTGGAAGAAATGTTTAATAACATTTCTCAACGGTATGATTTCTTAAATCACTTTCTGTCTTTGGGCATAGACAAGCATTGGCGTAAAAAAACAATAGCTGCGGTTGCCCAAGTTAACCCAAAGCATATACTTGACGTAGCTACCGGTACTGCTGACCTTGCCCTGCAAGCAGCCACCATTGCACCCAACCAAATAACCGGAATAGACATAGCCGACCAAATGCTTGCCGTAGGCAAAGAAAAGATAGCAAAAGCCGGGCTAACGCACCTGATAGCCTTAGAAACCGGTGATAGCGAAGCCCTCCGTTTTGAAACCAATACCTTTGATGCCGTAATGTGCTCGTTTGGGGTGCGTAACTTTGATAATTTAGAAAGAGGGCTTAAAGAAATGCACCGCGTGCTGGTGCCGGGCGGCAAGCTGGTAATATTAGAGTTCTCTAAGCCGGAAGCTCCCGTTATTAAGCAGTGCTATGCGTTCTACTTTAAGTATATACTACCGCTTATGGGCAGGCTGATATCCATGCACCCCCAAGCCTACGCCTATCTGCCGGAGAGCGTAAAGGCTTTTCCGCAGGGTACAGAGTTTAAAAATATTTTAACTAACGCAGGCTACAAAAACCCGCATAGCAAGCCGCTTACCTTTGGTATATGCACCCTTTATACCGCTTATAAATAACAACAACGTAATGATAAAAATAGCTATAAAACACATTTTATGTTTGCTTTGTTGCCTTTGGGGCTTTGCAGTGGCTCATGCACAGGTGCAACCCCAAGAAAACGCCTTGCTTAATACCATCATAATAGGCTTTACCATTCCTAAGCAAGCGGGCACAGGCACTTATATATTAGAAATAGCCAATGGAACACAAACAGATATTGCTTCATTTGAGGCAAATGTGGTGCATAAAAGCCCTTCCAAGTTGAATAGAATAGTAGCCCGCGTACCCGAATGGAATGTGCCCTATTCTTGGCGCATTAATTTTAAAAATGCTAAAGGAAATATAACTAAAGGAAAAATTTACCACTTCGCCTCCCTGTTACCCGAACATCTTTCGCCTACCAAAAACAGGTTGCACATTATAAAGCCCGCACAAAAGCACATTGATGCCTATATAATAGCCGATAACACTAAAGCTATATACGATATGGCAGGCAATATAGTGTGGTATTTGCGCCCCGTGGTGCCGGTAGTTACTGATAATAATGTAGATGTGTGCCGTGATATAAGGGTATCGCCCGCTAATACAATCACCCTTATGTATGGCAATAAGGCTATGGAAATTGACTACCAATGCCGCTTGCTGTGGCAAGGCATATTGAACGACAACAAAAGCCATGAATTGGAAAACAAATACCACCATGAGCTTTTTAGGCGACCTAACGGCAACTACATGGTGATGAGTGGTGATAATTATTATTTTGCTAGTCCTATGCTCGGAGACACCGCCCCTCACAACTTGGGTACACAGCCTGCCGCTCCAATTCCTAATTCTGCCGAAGGCATAAGTTTTGCTTCAATCATAGAATATTCCCCTGCCGGTAAAAAAGTGTGGGAATGGCAAAGCATTAACGCATTTAACCAAAGTGAGCTTTTTAGGCGTAATCAACCCGTAAAAAATGCTAATCTGTATTTACATGCCAACGCTTTTTACTTAGATGAAAAAAAACAATGTATTTACATAAGTTTTAAATCCATTAGCCAAGTAATGAAAATAGCTTATCCAAGCGGAAAGGTATTAGACGTTTACGGTAAACCATTTACCGAACACAACATTAACAATATGCCCTTCTGCGAGCAACACTGCCCTAAAATAAACAAAGCCGGAGAACTAATGTTGTTTAACAATAATAGAGATGACCCGGGGGGCAGACCCAATGTTCAAATTTATAAATTGCCGGACAATAAGGGTGGCAAGTTTCAAAAAATTTGGGAATTTACCTGCCCGTTAAACAATACACAAGAAGTGCCTACTCTCGGTGCGAAAGACCATTTTGGCAGTGTTAACGAAATAAGTAACAGCACCGATTTACTCATTTCAGTATGTGCCACTTATGGAGATATTATGATAGTAAATCGCCAAAAAGAAATACTGTGGTATGGTATTACCGAAAAATGGGACGATTCCCAAAAACAATGGATACCCGATGCCGGCTATCGTACCAACATTATACCCAACCAAAAGGCTATGGAAGCCCTTATATGGCATGATAAATAGCACCGAAGGAGGGCTATTTACGGCTTTGTGCTTGCAGCCATAAATCGGCAAGTACTATAGCTGTAGCCGCTTCCACAATAACCGGCACCCGAAGGGCAATGCAAAGGTCGTGCCTGCCTTTTAGGGCTAATGGGGCTACAGATTGGGTGGCATTATTCCATGTTTGCTGCGTTTTAGGCGTACTGCTTGTGGGCTTTACTGCCACTCTGAAGCATAGTTCATTACCATTAGTAATGCCCCCGTTAATGCCTCCGGCATGGTTGGTTAGGGTAGTGCCTACTGCGTCCATTATGCTATCATTGTGCGTGCCGCCGGTCATGCGTGCTGCCCCAAACCCGCTCCCAAATTCAATGCCCTTAATGGCAGGAATACTAAATATAAGGCTACTTAGCAGCCCCTCCACAGACCCAAAAAACGGCTCTCCTAACCCCACCGGAATGCCCGTTGCGCGGCATTCTACTATACCGCCTATACTGTCTTGCTTGCTTATAGCTTCTGCAATGGCTTCATCAATGGCTGTTTTGCCT
>RGMU01000070.1 GCA_010021705.1 Chitinophagia bacterium
CATTAGTGCTTGTAGTAATTATACTTCAAATTGCATTTCGCCCTAAAACCGATACAGCGTCTTTAGACCTTACGTTAAAAATGGACAAAGTAGCGTCTATGCTAATGCGTATGGAGCAAAACTTGCGTGAAGATTTTAAGCTAAACCGCGAAGAGCTTTATAAAGTAAGCAAAGACAATCGTGAAGAATTGGCGCAAGTACTGGCAGGCTTAAAAGGCGAGCTATCGCAGTCGCTACACTCTATTTCAGTGCAAAACCAAACAGCGGTTGATATATTGAATAAAACATTAGACGATAAAACAACGGCTCTTATCAAAAAAATAGACGATAACAACGTTAATTTTAGGGAAATGCTGTCCAGTAGCTTGCGCGACTTTGTGTTGGAGCAACGCATGAAAATGGAAGAGCTAAAAACTGACCAAAAAGACATGGCGCATAAAATGACCATGTTGCTGGAGCGTTTAATAGCCCGCGTTGACGAGAAGCTGTCTATGATAATAGAAAACGAGAAAAAGGATAATATCTTAATACGCGAGGCTATGGATGCTGCGTTCAAATCGTTCAAAGATAGCTACGACAAAAATGTAGAGAGCTTTAACCAACTGCAAAAAGAAAAATTTGCAGAAATGGAAGGCAAGCAATTAAAGCTAATTGAAAATACGGAGCGTAAATTGGAAGTGATAAGAGAAACTGTAGATGAAAAATTGCAAAAAACACTTAACGAAAGGTTAGGTCAGTCGTTTGAACTTGTTGGCAGGCAGTTGGAAAGTGTGCAAAAAGGACTTGGCGAAATGCAAACTTTAGCGCAAGATGTTGGCGGTTTAAAGCGAGTGCTAAGTAATGTAAAAATGAGAGGCGGTATAGGTGAAGTGCAATTAGAAATGCTGTTGGAACAGATATTAGCCCCCGACCAATATGCAGCCAACGTAAAAACAAAACCTTCAAGTGCAAACCACGTTGAATTTGCGATTAAGCTGCCCGGCAGAGACGACCAGCGGAGCACAATATGGTTGCCTATTGATGCCAAATTCCCTAAAGATGTGTATGAACAGTTGCAAACAGCATACGACACAGGCGATATGCTACATATAGAACTTGCACAACGCATGTTAGACAAAGCCATTAGGAATATGGCAAAAGACATACATGAAAAATACATAGAACCTCCTTATACCACAGACTTTGCTATTATGTTCTTACCATTTGAAGGCATATACGGAGAAGTGGTACGCAAATCTAAGTTATTGGAAGACCTGCAACGGATGTACAGAGTAGTGGTAACGGGACCTACCACGCTTGCAGCCATACTTAACAGCCTGCAAATGGGCTTTAAAACGCTTGCCATTCAGCAGCGAAGCGGGGAGGTTTGGAAGATATTGGGGGCTGTTAAAACTGAATTTGATAGCTTTGGAGGCTTATTACAACGCGCTCAAAACAACATTCAAATGGGGCTTACCCAGCTTGATGATGTGGTAGGCAAGCGCACCCGTGCCATACAGTCAAAGCTAAAAAATGTAGAATCACTTAGTACTATTGAAACCATAAGAATGTTTGAAAATGGTGCCGATGAAGAAGATAGTAATATACCATAGGCTTTGCTAATTTGTGTAAATGCTTAAAGTAGGTATTACCGGAGGTATAGGAGCAGGAAAAAGCATTGTATGCCAAGTTTGGAAATGCTTAGGCATACCCGTTATCAATGCAGACGAAGTTGCGTCTATCGTTATGAACACGCAGCCGGATGTCAAACAGCAACTCATTGCTCTATTAGGGCAAGCGGCATACGATAACGGCTTGCCCAACAGAGCCTATATACGCGGAAAAATATTCGCAGATGCTCAATTATTAGCCAGCATGAATGCCATAGTCCACCCTGCCGTAAAGGCTTATTCAGCGGCTTGGTGGCAGCAGCAAAGCACACCCTATGCGCTTAAAGAATCGGCACTATTGTTTGAAACCGGTGCACACAAGCAATTAGACCTTATTATATGCGTATATACCCCCCTTGCTATGCGGATAGACAATGTGAAGCAGCGTAGCCGGTTAACGGATAGCGAAATAAATGCCATTATTGCCAAACAAATAGATGACAACTTAAAAATGGCACAAAGCGATTATATTATAGATAATAGTGGCACAAAATCGGTTATAGCGCAGGTTTTAGATGTTCATCAACAAATTGTTGAACGCCTATAGTGGTGCCAAAATCAGCTTGTATAAGGTCTTTTTATCGGGTATTATAAAAGCACGATAAGACGGTAAAGCAAGCCATTTGTTGGTAGCAAGGTCATAGTATTCGGGTAGCGCATTCCACAAAAGTTTACCTTGTTTGTCCATTATAAATAAGTTGGTATATGGGTTGCAGTTGGCTACAAAGTAGCAGTCATCAAACACTTCATTCACGCTGCCCCCTTGTGTTAGCTCAGGGCGGCGAGGATTAGGTAGCATGGGATTGGACACAGCCACGGGAAGCTCTTTTATTTTTTCATAATTGCTAAATGGTTGTGATTGCCTCAAAAATACAATTGTGGGCGGTTGAGTATTATGGCATAAATTGTTGTTATACATGTATAAATATCCGTGTGGGGAAATATTAATATTATGCTGTTCACAAAAAAAATCATTATCACTGTATGCGTCTTCGGGAGTATATTTTTTACCAATTTCTGTTTCCACTATGCCTTCGGGATATTTTATTTTGGCTACTATGCAACTGTTCTTAAAACTTACATAAACATATTTATGTACGGCATCAAAAGCAAAGGCATTACCATGTAGCGTTTTTTCTCGTTTGCCGTTGGCTCTTTGGGGATAGTATGGCGGTGTATTAAGGTAAAAAGCAGTAGCGTGCCATTGCCAAACCACTTTTCCCGCAGCATTGTATTCCATCAGGGTTGTATATGGCTTTGGGGCAGTATCACCGGGGGGGGTAATATAATCGTTACTCATGGTCATATAATTGCCGTTGGGCAGACGCGTAAAATCATGATGGTAGTTTTCTTGCCTCTGAGGACGGCGGGTGGAATCGTATGGTGCTTTCCATTTCAATGTGCCGTAATAGTCTATTTCATAAGCATTATCGCCATTCAAAAAGGTAAGCGAATTAAAACAACTCATTTTTAAGTCTCTTATCATAACGGCATTATTGTCTATACCTTCTACCGATGGTAAATACCATATCAACTCGCCTCGTTTGTTGTACAATGCTTTGTTACCGTCTAATAGCATGTAATAATTACGCATTGTGGTATCACGTTGTAATACCCTAAGCCGTAGCCGGTTGGTATCAAAAGAAGGCGGTAAATTGACGTGAAAACGAAGTATTGGCGATACCGACAGTACCTTACCTTGCTTGTAATAAGCTACCTGCCATGTATAACCCATGTTAAAAGCGGGCAATTCTACCACTGTTTTAACACTGCTTGGGCTTATTATGATATTATCCACATATTTTTTTTTATTTTTGCTCTGTATAGTGTAGGCTTTACTGTAGTTAAATACACCGTTAGAGTCAATATTATAGTTGTGAATAGACAATATGATTTTATCGGCTTGAGGGATATTAGGAAACTTAAAACCGGTTAGCTTGCCGGGAACATTGCAATCATAAGCAGGCGCATAATCCGGAACGTGAGTTTGCGCCAAAACACTATTAATAGTAACCCAAAACGTAATTAAAAAAACAAGTATTTTAACCATAATGAAAAATAGGATGCTCAAAAATAGAAATAAACAGCTTATAGTTTTGCTTTTTGCGGGCTTTGCAACTGCAATGGCGTGCAACCAACCTGCCGGAACAGCCAATAAAGACAAAACCGACAGTGCAAAGGTAGCCAATGCAGACAGCGTAATGTTTGTGCCTCCTGATACATCGCAAATTCCCCACACTCCGGAAGGCGACCTTATCAGATATGGGCGCGAATTGGTGTTGCATACTGCCCAATATTTGGGACCGCAAGGCACAGTAGGGCACTATTTGGGCAACAAAATGAACTGTACCAACTGCCACTTAGACGGAGGTACGCGTCCTTTTGGGTATAACTACTTTAGCACACATGGTAGGTATCCACAGTTTAGAGGCAGAGAAAATGAAATACTCACCTTAGAACAACGTATTAATAACTGTGTAGAAAGACCCCACAATGGTAAACCTTTACCGCTTGACAGTAAAGAAGTGATTGCCATTGCCAGCTATGTAAAATGGGTGTCCACCGGTGTGCCTAACGGCAAGCATGTATATGGCGATGGAGCATTAGAACTTAAATATCCTGACCGCGCAGCTGATGTGCACAGAGGAGAACAGCTATTTATGGATAACTGTAGTTCCTGCCACGGCAAAGATGGGCAAGGTTCTATGACTGCCGATACCTCTACCTACGTTTATCCGCCATTATGGGGTCCACACTCCTTCCAAAAAGGCAGTAGCCCGCACAGAGTGCTAAAAATGGCACGTTTTGTAAAGGCATGGATGCCTCACAATAAAGCTATGTGGAACAAGCCTATTTTAACAGATGAGGAAGTGATAGATATATGTGCATTTGTGAATGATGACAGAATACACTCTCGCCCGGAAAAGAGGGATAAATCTAAACCCGACTATCCGGACCCTAAAGTGAAACCAATAGACTACGGTACAGGACCATATTCTGATACGTTTTCAGAATTTCAGCACAAATTTGGACCTTACCAGCCCATTGTTGACTATCATAAGGCGCATAATTTGCCGGTAATATTTTAGGCAGTTGGCTGAACAGAAAAGTTGTCGTTAGTAGAAGGTGTGGTATCTTTTTGAGGTAGCTCTTCTTCAAAGGCTTGGGGTTGTTGCTTTTCTTCAATACCAATAAGTATTGCCCATGCTTCCATACCGGGAACGCGCTCACTTATCAGTTTTATTAATCCCACCACGGGAATGAATAGAAACATGCCCGGTATGCCCCACACCAATTCTCCTAACACTACCGCAAGTAATGTAATAAAAGAGTTAATTTTCACCCGTGTGCCCACTATTTGTGGCATTAATATATTGGCTTCTATCAAGTGAATTATCATCAGCGCAGCACCCGATTCTATTGTAGTTGCCATGTTGCTATTGCCAAATGTTACCAGCATGGTAAGAAAAATAGAAGTATATATGCCTAAATAAGGCACTATATTAAATAGTGCTGCCATAACACCAAGCAATATAGCATAAGGCGTACCTATAAAATAAAGGCAAATACTGTTTATCACTGCCAACATAAGCATTTCTATCAGCAAGCCCGCCACATAGCTACCCATCATGGCTTTGGTGTCCAACACAATTTCCATAGCCGATGTTTGGTTTTTATACTTAAACAAGTTGAGAAAAAACTTTAATAGCAGCCCTCTGTAATACAGAATGAAGAACGTGTATAAAAATACAAATACGGCTAAAAGAATAAATCCGGCTACGGAAAAAAACAAATCACCCAAAGAGCGGGTTACAGCAGCAGATAAAGACGCATAAGAACTTTTGAACAAGTTCATTTGCTCTTCTTGGTTAATGTGAAACCGCTTTTGTACCCATGCCTGAAAATCATATAATATGGGTAAAAAGCGTTGCTTTAAGTCTGGAATGTTGTTTAAAAAATTTACTAACTGTAGAATAACGATATAGGAAAACACCGTTACGCCTACCATAAACAAAAACAGGCTAAAAGACGTAGCCCAAAGTCGCGAAAAATGCCACTTTTGCTCTAAAAACCTATTGAGCGGATATAGCAATATGGCAACCAGCAAAGCAAAAATTAGGGGTATGAACAAATTTTTGCCCAATTCCAACAACAATATCACAAGAGCACCCACAGCCAAAAGCAATGCTAATTTGGCATAAAAAGGTAGCTCCACGCTACTTGTCCGAGAATTGATTTTTAATTTTACCAAATATTTGTTAGTACTGTTAATCCATAGTGCTATATATCAGTTTTTTTCGTTATTATTGTACCTTTAAACAGGGAGTATATGCAGTCAAAGAAAAATCAGTCGGCTATTGAAAGTAACAACGCTTTTATGGTGAAAATGGAAGATTTGGTGAGGGAAATTATTATCCAAAACAATATTCCGTTTTACCGCATAGAGTCGGTAATGGAGCATAGACCAAGCGAGAATGAAGCGGAAGCTACCTACATGCCAATAGTGCGTGTAATCACTTATTTTGAAGATTCGGTTAATAAGGTATCTGATATATTATCTACCGAATTTGATGTGGTAAAGCAAAAGCCCAAAGACAAAAAGAAGACAATGATAGAGGGCTACAGCGAAAAGCAAATGCACTTTATTGCAAGCCTGAAACAGGCTCGTCTTCAGCTTATTGAATACAAACGCTCGGGTAACAAAAAGTTTGAAATTTTGGTTTGCTCCATGTTGCAAGACGCATGGTCGGGTATTGAGCGCGAATTGGGCTACCAAAGCGTAAACGTGCCGGAAGACATGCAGCGAGACTTTTATAGAGTAGGCGCATTGTTAGAAATGGCAGACTTAGAGTTTCTGAAAATCAGGAGCTTGCTTGGCGAGTTTAACAACAGCGCTGCTAAAAGCGATGTAAAATCTACTATAGTAAAGGAAACACCACCGGTTGCCAAACAAACTCCGGCAAAAACACCGCCAACGCCTCCCACTGACCACACGACGGCCGAGCGCATGGTGCACTGCGAGCGCTGTGGGCTGCATTTGCCTCAAACCGACGCCATCGCCGCTGACGGCGATACCAACGGCATCCACGGCGACGTTGGCGGCGCCCCCTAATCCTTATATGTATCAGCAGGGATACCCAATGCCGGGATATCCGGCACCCAACCCAGACCCCAATGCAGACCCGCAGCAGCCTAACAGCAACATGCCGGGCTATCCGCCTTATCCGCAAATGCCGGATTGGCAGGGGCAAAATGCCAGTGCTCCGGTTGACAATTTACCAACCATCTCCTTTGATGCCGACAGCTTTGCTTCGCCTCAAACCTATACGCCGGAAAATTTTCCGGATAGTAATAGTAGCGGGCAAGAGGTGGTGATGGAAAGGTTTGATATGGACATAAATAACCTTGCAGGGTTAAAAACAAATGTAAACCATATTGATAAAATTAATGCACCGGAACAACAGCTGCTAAACGACCTTCCGCTGAGCATTAATGCCCCTGATTTACCGACTATAGAAGAATTGGAAAATCCCATAAACACCGGCGACCTGAACGCAGAAGCACCGGCAAGCAGTGGGGGTGGCGGGCAAGAAGGCGTAGCGTTAAACATAGATAAAATAGAAAACTTCAACATGAACGTAAACGGAGTGATAGAAACCCGTACCGAAGTGTTGATAGACAAAAGTGCCGAAGAGAAAAACCTCCCTTTCTATGAGTTAGAAGACAAAATAAACAGCAACGCTAACCAGCTTGACGAAAAT
>RGMU01000008.1 GCA_010021705.1 Chitinophagia bacterium
GGCTGCATAGCCGATAAAGTAATATTTGAAACGTTGGAGCGGCACAATTTGACATTTTATCAAAACAACCACAATGAGTTAGAGGAAATGATTATCACTTGCCTGAAAATTAAGAACAATATAGCCCTACAAGATGTTAACGATAAGGGCATAAGGCACATTCTTAACTTTGGGCATACAACGGGGCACGCAATTGAGGCAGAATACGGCTTGCCTCACGGCAAAGCAGTGGCAATAGGCATGGCGATAGCCACCCACATTTCAGACCATGTTTTTAACCACCGCGAACCGCTAAGCGAGCGGGTTTGCAAATTGATTGAACAATATGAACTGCCCATTCGCTACCCCTATAACAAACAAGCAATACTGCAAAAAATGCAGATGGACAAAAAAAAGATTCGTCATAGTATAGATTTTGTACTATTACGGAACATTGGGGTGGCAGAAAGAGTGCCGCTGTCTATTGAAAATTTATCTGATTATTTAACTCTTTTATGACCACCATACCCCCATGTAGGTTGAAAGGCAGTGTTGCACCGCCTCCGTCTAAAAGCTATACACAACGGGCATTTGCAGCGGCAGTGCTTCATAATGGCACTACTGTGATAGAAAATGCCGGCAACAGCGATGACGAATGCCACGCCATAGCCATTGCAGCGCAATTAGGGGCAACGATTACGCCTTTGCAAGCAGGGAGCTACCGCGTAGAGAGCAAGGGCATTGCCCCTACCGGCAAGCCCCTGCATTGTGGTGAAAGCGGCTTATCGGCAAGGTTATTTTTACCCATTGCAGCACTGTGTGATGTGCCGGTTACGCTTACCGCAACAGGTTCGCTACTCCATCGCCCCATTGAGCGGTGCTTGCCCTACCTCACGGCATTGGGTGTAGCCTGCCAAGCCACTGACAACGGCTTTCCCATAACCGTAAAGGGCAGGCTAAACCCAAACAACATTACCATAGACGCAGGCGAAAGCTCCCAATTTTTAAGCGGATTACTTATGGCGTATTGTTTTAGTGCCACTGAAAGTGCTACCATTACCGTTACAGAGCTACACAGCAAGCCCTATATTGACATGACTATAGAGCTATTAGCGCAGTTTGGCAAGCATATCACCCACCATAATTATAAAGAATTTTACATTAATCCTACAGTATTTAGCCATACACTGCAACCCCATATAGTGATAGAAAACGACTGGAGCGGTGCTGCCAATTTTGTGGTAGGCGGGGCAATTAATGGCAGTGTGCGGCTTACCGGTCTCAATCCTAACTCGCTGCAAGCCGACCGCGCTGTATTGGACGCTATACGCCTTACGGGCATTGAGCCGGTATGGGAAAATGGTAGCCTGATAGTGGAAAGTGCCCCCCTGAATGCCTTTGACTTTGATGCTACACCCTGCCCCGACCTCTTTCCCGTGCTTGCCGTATTGGCTGCTTGCAGTAAAGGCGATAGCCGCATAACCGGATTACACAGACTTCAACACAAAGAGAGCAACCGTGCCACTGCCATACAAGCCCTGCTACACACCCTTAATGTTAGCCACAACATAGACGGAAACACCCTAACCATAACGGGTAGCCCCACCCTAAACGGGGGGCAAGTAAACACCTTTAACGACCACCGCATAACTATGGCAGCCACCATAGCAGCCCTACGCACTCACTCCCCCATTACCCTTGCCGAAACCAACAGCGTTAAAAAATCTTACCCCAACTTTTTTGAGGATTTTTTGAGGGGGGTGAGACTTACATTTCACTGATAACGCTTTGTGATACTATAGTTTATCTAATACAACTTTAACTTCGCCAAACGTTCTGTTTCTTTGAGTATAATGCTTTCCATTGCTTTTTGTTTGCCTTCTTTGTTGCGGTAAATGAGGCGGTGTTCAATCACGGGGCGGGCAAGGTCTTTTACATCGTCTTCTATTACAAAAGTTCTACCTTTAATAAGGGCATAAGCCTTTAGGCATTTGATAAAGGAAATGCCGCTACGGGTGGATGCACCTAAAGAAATATCGGCATGTTCACGCGTGCCCCGCACAATGTTTGCCACTGCTTTAACAATTTCTTCATGTACATGCACATTGGCAGCCTGCTTTTGTAGGTCTAACAGTTGGCTCATACTAAGGGCTTGCGCCACATTCACTAAGTTATGGGCTATGCCGGCATATTCTTTATAAATGTTAAGCTCGGTGATAGCGTCCACATAGCCAAAGTAAATTTTCATGTAAAAGCGGTCAAGCTGGGCTGCGGGTAGGGGGTATGTGCCCTCCATTTCAATGGGGTTTTGGGTGGCAATGGTAAAGAAAAAGTCATGCAGGCGCAGGGTGGTATCTGCTACCGTTATTTGGTTTTCTGCCATAGCCTCCAATAGCGCACTTTGCACTTTGGGCGAGGCTCTGTTAATTTCGTCTGCCAACAGCACATTGCAAAATAGTGGTCCTTTTTTGAAGATAAATTCTTTGTTAATATCATCAAAAATGTGCGTACCTATTAAGTCCATAGGTAGCAAGTCCGGCGTGAACTGTATGCGCTTAAAGTGGACGTGTTCGCCGTCTTGGCTACCACTAATGCACTGGGCTAAGGTGCGCGCCATAACCGTTTTACCGGTGCCGGGGTTGTCCTCCATAAGAATGTGCCCTCCCGCTAACAGGCAAGTGATTATTTGCTCAATCTGCGGTCTTTTGCCCTTTATTACGGTTTCTATAAACGTGATAAGCCGCTGAATGCCATCGGTAGCTTCATTGGAAATACTTTGCGTAGCTTCGTTTGCTTCGTACATATTTAAGTGATTATAAGTTGCAAGGTAAAACAACTTATGCTACTCGCTATAAAACAAATTGTGAAAGTTGTTTACTACAGCGAATTGGTGGGGGGAGTGGGATTAGGTAGCTTATAAATCATATAAACTACTAACAAATTCAATTGCTGTACTTAGGTCGATTTCGTTATTTGGATGTTCTAAAAGGGTTTTTATTACTGTCCCTTCAAACTGCGTTACGCCTCGTGAATTTCTTCCAGCCCAATGCTTTAACAATATTGTACTTTTAATTAAATCTTTTTGAAATACAGAGTTTAGAGTCTTATTGAATATTGTGCTTTTATCAATCCCAATGAAATAGAATAAAAATACTGTGTCTCCTCTGTTATGAAACTCCAGAAATTTATCAATGTTATATGCCTTGGGATTTGAATTAAGAATTATTATTTTTGTTTTGATGTCTGTTTCAGTACGGTATTCTTCGAATACTTTTACATAATCGCCCAAAGTATTTTCAGTTTTGAAGGCTGGTAGCTTGCTATAATCATCCGTTAGCTCCTGAATTAACTTTTCTTTCAAATTTTCATTATCACCAGCAATTAAATATTCTATTATGCGACCTCTAATATTTACATTTTCAATATGGCTAGCAATTAAAATTTCATTTTTAAATTTATCAACTTTTTCGTCTAATTCTTCTTTGAGAGTGTTAAATTTTGGGCCACCACAGAAATTTATTGCCCTTTGTATGGAATTTTGTATGTTAGATTTCTCCTGAATACCAACTTCAAACTTTTTTCCCGTTGGACTTATTGCATGGGTTGCTTCTACTAATCTATTCAAATTGCCATCGAAACCTATTTCAGAATGAATTGCAAATAGCCTAAATATATTAGTCCGGTTGTTTTCAATATCTTGAAAATTTTTAGCAATATCTGAACCATTAAAACTTCCTTTTATATTTTTCTCAGTCAATGTTTGGGAGCTATGACTTATTTTAATAAGAAAAGTACTATTTGCTAGGAATAGTCTATTCTCACTATTTGTAATTAAACAAACGATAAATGGGATGTGGTCATATTTTTGAAGTGCAGAAAGGGACAATATGGTGTTAGAAAATGTACCACTACTTGAATAGCTAAACCTTACAGCAAAAGAGTTGCAATAATATACAGAACGGTCTTTAACAAGTTTAAATTCCTCAGCACATAGATTAATTAGCCTATTTTTGTTAGGAATTTTATCATGAATTTTAATAAATTCAATAAAATCATTGAGGCTATACATGGTACTATTCAAATAAATTATCCGCTGTGTAATTTTTCTTTTCTTGTTCTTTCTTCATCACTTTTTGTTGACTATTGAGGGTGTTACGCTCCCAAAACACACCGTCAGCATAACCCTGAATGTATTTATCTGTTTCTGCATGGTGAAGCCGTTTTTCAGCCCAAATACAATATTCCTCGTTCCTTTCAATGCCTATATAATTCCTATTCAACTTTTTAGCTACAACGGAGGTAGTACCGGAGCCTAAAAAGGGGTCAAATACAATGCCGTCTATAGGGCAGGAGGCAAGAATTAGTTTAGCTATTAGCTTTTCGGGCTTTTGGGTGGGATGGTCTGTATTTTCCGGCATTGACCAATAAGGAATGCTAATATCATCCCAAAAATTAGATGGATACGTTAATCTAAAGTTGCCCTCTTCGCTTTCTTCCCAATCTTTAGGCTTTCCGTCTATTTTGTATGGGGCTATTACTTTTCTTTTTTGCTTAACAGATTCTACATTAAAGTAATAATTGTTTTTATCTTTTACACCAAACCAAATATCTTCCATGCCGTTTTTCCAATTACTAAGCGCACCCCGTCCTTTTTCTCTTTGCCATGTTATTCTGTTCATCACCGCTAAATGCTCCTCCATCACATTTTGAAGCTCTGCGGTACATTTCCAATCCCCACATAGATACAAAGAACCGCCATTTTTTAACAAAGCAACCACTTTAGGAAACCATGATTGTAGATAGGCTGCATAGTTGGCATGGTTAGACGACTTAAACTTAAAGCCATTAAAGTCTTTGTCTAAATTGTAAGGCGGGTCTATAATAATGAGGTCGGCAAAGCCTTTGGGCAATTTGTCTAACACATCAAATATATCGGCATGAATAGTTTTGTTAAGCACATCATTGATTTCAAAAATTGGCGCATCACTGCCACGAACCAATTTTGAGGCATACAACTTACCTTCTGCCGCAGAAACAGTTAAGGTTCTGTTTCTACCCGCCCTAATTTTTTCTTCACTCATGTTTAGTTATTTTTTATTTTAATCAAAAATAAAAGTGTCTATAGCCCCCACTCCCTATCACCAATCCTCACTCTACCGGCATTTAAACGTCTATCTTTGCAAATTTAGCGTGCTTTTCTATGAAATCTCTGCGCGGTGCCACTTCTTCGCCCATCAGCATAGAAAAGGTGCTATCGGCTTCTATGGCACTTTCTATGGTAATGCGCTTTAAGGTGCGCGTAGCGGGGTTCATGGTGGTATCCCATAGCTGCTCGGCATTCATTTCACCCAAGCCTTTATAGCGTTGTATGTTAACGCTGTCTTCTTTGCCACCGCCCAATTTTTCTACCAATGCTTTGCGCCCTGCTTCATCCCAAGCATATTCCTGCTCTTTGCCCTTTTTCACAAGGTAAAGCGGGGGCTGTGCCAAATACACATAGCCTTGCTTTACTAAGTCTTCCATGTACCGGTAAAAGAAAGTAAGTATCAGTGTGGCAATGTGCGAACCGTCCACATCGGCATCGGTCATTATTATTATTTTATGATAGCGAAGTTTGGTGATGTTTAATTGCTTGGCATCTTCGGGTGTTCCTATACTCACGCCCAATGCCGTGAACATATTGCGTATTTCTTCGTTTTCATATATCTTATGCTCCTGTGCCTTTTCTACGTTTAGTATTTTACCGCGTAGGGGCAATATGGCTTGGAAATTCCTGTCCCTGCCTTGCTTGGCAGTTCCGCCTGCGGAGTCTCCTTCCACTAAGTAAAGCTCGCAATTAAAAGGGTCTTTATCGCTGCAATCGGCAAGTTTACCCGGTAGTCCGCCTCCGGTAAGCACGCTTTTGCGTTGCACCATTTCACGGGCTTTTTTGGCTGCGGTGCGGGCTTGTGCTGCCAATATCACCTTGTCCATTATCATTTTGGCATCTTTGGGGTGTTCTTCCAAAAAAGCTTCTAATACACGGCTAACGCACACATCTACCACGCCCATAACCTCATTGTTGCCGAGCTTAGTTTTGGTTTGCCCTTCAAACTGAGGCTCCGGCACTTTAACGGATATTATGGAACTCAACCCCTCTCTAAAATCATCACCGGTAATTTCCACTTTTGCCTTTTCAAACATTTTGTTTTTATCACCGTAAGACTTAAACACCCGCGTAATGGCACGGCGAAAACCCGCAACATGCGTTCCGCCTTCAATGGTGTTAATATTGTTTACGTAAGAGTATATGTGCTCGTTGTAAGAACTATTGTAGGTTAGAGCAACATCTACTGCCACATTGGTGTCTTTGTCGTGGGTTTCTACAAAAATAGGTTCAGATAATAGTTGCTCACGTTTGGCGTTTCTGTCTAATAAAAGTATAAATTCTACTATCCCCCCTTCGCTATAAAAGAGTTCTTCTAAGGGTTTGCCATCTTCGGTGGCTTCGCGGTTGTCTATCAGCGAAATTTTGATGCCTTTGTTCAGATAAGCCAATTCGCGCAAGCGAGAAGCCAAAATGTCTCTGTTATAAACCGTTTGTTCAAAAATGGTGTTATCGGGCAAAAAGTGTACCGAAGTGCCCGTTTTATCAGACGGAATGCCCATATCACGCACCGGATATACCGGTGCTCCTTTTATATACTCTTGTTCAAACGTTTTGCCTTCACGCCAAACGGTTACATGAAGGTGCGAACTAAGCGCATTTACGCAACTTACACCCACACCGTGTAGCCCACCCGATACCTTATAACTGTCTTTGTCAAATTTACCGCCTGCGTGCAACACTGTCATTACCACCTCTAATGCCGACCTACCTTCTTTAGGGTGCATACCCGTAGGGATGCCTCGCCCATCATCTATTACAGATACCGCATTATCGGTATGTATGGTAACGGTTATGTTTTTACAGTAGCCCGCCAATGCCTCATCAATGGCATTGTCCACCACTTCATACACAAGGTGGTGCAAGCCGCGGCTACCGGTATCGCCTATATACATACCGGGTCGCTTACGCACAGCTTCTAAACCTTCTAATACTTGTATGCTTGCCGCATCATATTCCATTGGTTTTGCCACTATTGGCAATTCGCTCTCTACATTCATGCTTTTGAGGAGAAATAATTATGATTGGCTATTTATGTTTGATATAGCTCTAAGCTACAAATTTAGCACAAATAGTTTACACAGCAAAAGAATAGCGGCTTTGTTTTATACCTAACCATGTTAATAAAGTGATGTGGCTACGGTAATAAGGCTTAACCCTCTTGTTCAGGGTTATCGGTATTGTTAAAGTATGCCCATACAAGGCGAGCCTTTGAAGCCCCTACCACTTTGGTAAGCTCTCGTTCTGTAAGTGTTTTAATATTTTTTATGGAACGGAAAGCTGTTAAAAGTTCTGTGGCAGTTTTTGCACCTATGCCCGGTATATCTTCTAATCCATTTTTTAACGTATTGTTACTTCTAACATTTCGGTGAAAAGTAATGCCAAAGCGGTGTACCTCATCTCTAATACGGCGAATGAGGTTTAGTGCAGGCGAGTCAAAAGGGAGCATAAGCGGTTCACTATCCCCCGGATAAAACAGTGCCTCTTCACGCTTGGCAAGCCCCACAATCGCCATTTTTCCGGTAAGCCCCAATTTTTCAATACTTTCCAATGCTGCGCTTAATTGCCCTTTACCTCCGTCTATTATCACTAAGTTGGGCAGGGATTGATTGTCATCGCTTAACCTCTTGTAACGGCGATAAACAATTTCGCTCATGGACGCAAAGTCGTTGATGCCCTCTACTGTTTTTATGTGAAAACGCCGGTAATCCTTTTTAGACGGTAAGCCCTTTTTAAAGCATACCATAGCTGCCACCGGCGAACTACCCTGAAAATTGGAATTATCAAAGCATTCTATATGCTCCGGCAAGCAGGTTAATCTAAGGGCATCTTGCACCTCTTCTAAAAGGTATTCACCTGCTTCCTGGGCAGCCTTATCTAATAGCAATGTATCCTTTTTTTCAGTTCCTCTCATCCACGCTTGGGCATTTTTGAGGCTTAGCTCCAGCAACTGTTTTTTAGAACCCGCTTTGGGAACAGTTATTTTTATGGTATTGTCTGTAGTGAATAATGGATAGGGTGCAATAATTTCGTTAGCTGTGCTCTTAAAAGTATTTCTTAATTTTTCTACTGCTATGGATAGTATAGATTCCTCGTCTTCATTATCAATTTTTTTCGCAATTTCAATGGTGTGAGTATGGATAATTGCCCCACCGGATATGTTCATATAATTGATAAAGTAAGCCTTATCGTTGCTTACCATAGCGGTAACATCAGCCTCTTCTACCCCTGTGTTTACTACCGTAGATTTGCTTTCGTAATGTAGCAGGGCTTCAATTTTTGACTTTATAACCTGCGCCTTCTCAAACTGCATGGCAACGGCAAGTTCGTTCATTTCGGCTTTAAGGTGCTTTATCACCTCTTGAATGCTGCCTTTCATGATATGGCGCACCTGCCGTATAGATTCGTTATACTCGGCTTCGGTTTGCAAGCCTTCGCAAGGACCTTTACAATTTCCTATGTGGTATTCTAAACATACTTTATATTTTTTTTTTCTTATTTTTTCCGGTGTAAGTGGTAATGAACAAGTACGTAAAGGTAGGTTTTGCTTAACCATATCTAAAAGCTGGCGAACACGCCAGATGTCGGTAAAAGGACCCAAGTATTCCGAGCCGTCCTTTATCCACCGCCGAGTGAAATATACACGCGGAAAGTGCTCGTTTTTTATTACAATAAAAGGGTAGGTTTTATCATCTTTTAGCTCTATGTTAAAGCGAGGCTGATATTCTTTTATCAAGTTATTTTCTAACAGAAAGGCATCATGTTCGTTGTTTGTAATTGTCCATTCTATACGGTGAATAAGCGAGACAAGCCTGCGGGTTTTGAAATTGTCCACCGTTTTAAGAAAATAGGAGTTCACGCGCTTTTTAAGGTCTTTTGCCTTGCCAACATAAAGAAGCTCATTGTCAGCAGTATAATATTTATAGCATCCCGGTAAAGATGGTATTGTTTTTAAGACAATGCTTAGTTCTGGCACCTCCATTATTGATATTTTCTATTTATTTCATTGACCGGTTTATACCCAATAGCTATTGGGAAACGGCATGGTATTGAATACGGATAGATTTTTTTTTACCCATTAGAGGGGTTTCATACCGCTGTATCTGAATAACCTTTGCCGGTATATACATCAACTTTTGATGCACCTTATTCATAAGCCCTTCTTCGTCTGTTTCTATATATATTCCCTTTATTCTTTTTGTGCGGGAGTCGGCTGTAACAAGCAATTTTTGGGTATAGGCATCTTCATCAATGGCTATGTACATCATATTAAACAAGCCATCGTTTTCGTCTTGGTATTGATAATATTTATAGTGCCCCAAGTATTTAGGGTCGCTGATGTCGGTTTTTATAAAGTAAGGTAAAACGCTTTTCCAATCCACCTGCAAGGCGTTTTCAAAAGTACTATCTGCTTTACCGTTTAGTGTAACTGTCTTTTTGAACACAATAGGGTCATTGGCGTGGTTTTTCCATTCATCAACAATAAATTGGTTAATGGGAAAATAATTGCCTTTATAGTCGTTAAAGTCCGGCAATCTTTGCCGGCATGATGACAGCAAAGCAAGGGCTATTAAAAGAAGTGCACCATATTTCACAGCCCAAAGTTATACATTGTTTGGTATTTGGTGTGTGCAATGTGTATATCTTCTAGTTTTAACCGTATAAAATAGCCGTTATGGCAGTATTTTTGCGGTATGAGTTTGCAAATAGCGTCTATCAATTCGGGCAGCAATGCCAACTGTTATTATGTGGGGAACGAAAAAGACGCTGTGCTGATAGATGCAGGGTTAAGTTGCCGGGAAACGCTGAAAAGGTTAAAAAGGCTTGAGCTAAACGTAAGCCAAATAAAAGCATTGTTTATTAGCCATGAACATAACGACCACATAAGGGGTATTGAAGGCATTGCCGACAAGCTGATGATACCTATATATATTACGCCCAACACACTGCAAGCGAGTAAGCTAAAGCCTCCTGCCCATCTATTGTGCCCGTTTGTGGACGGAGAGGCGGTTAGCATTGGCAGTTTAACAGTGCTTCCGTTTCGTAAACAGCATGATGCCGTAGATGCGCATAGCTTTACCGTTACCGGTAATGGTGTATCGGTGGGCATACTTACTGATATAGGCGCACCATGCAGCAATGTAGCCACCCAATTAGCCCAATGCCATGCAGCGTTTTTAGAAGCGAATTATGATGACGAAATGCTATGGAACGGACCGTATTCACATTTCTTAAAACAGCGCGTTAGTAGCGACTATGGTCATTTATCTAACCGCCAAGCGGCAGCATTAGTAGCACAATGCGCGTCTCCTGCCTTTCGCTTACTCATACTGTCGCACCTGTCTGTTAAAAATAATACTCCAGAAAAAGCATTGGCTGCTTTTGCAGGATTAAACCCGGCTATTAAAGTTACGGTAGCCTCCCGTTATGGTGAAAGTGAAATATATACAATAACAGCCAACCCTGCCAAAGTTATGCCCCAACAACCCGCCAAACAGCTTAGTTTTTACTGATTTACACCTTTTATTAAGGTGAATGCAAAACATTTTCAGGAAAATACCCCAAAGATTTGGCATATTGTAAACTATTACGGATATTTGTAGCTATATTGCCATGTTTTTTATAGGGCTAAAATTTTTACGATTTTGAAACGCATAATTTTACCGATTCTTCTGTTACTCTCGGCGGGCTTAAAAGCGCAGCAGCATCATGAAATTGGTCTAACGGTAGGAATATCTAATTATATAGGTGATTTACAACCGCGCACCTTTGCACCGGAGGGTTATCACCCCATGGGAGGTATTATTTATAAATATTTTATGAACCCGCGTGTAGGCTTGCGCGTAGGGGCATCTTATACCAGCCTGTCTGCCGGCGATAGTTCAAGCAATATACCCAACAACCAGTATAGGAACTTGTCGTTTGCTACTCACTTATTTGAAATGCACACGGGTTTAGAAATTAACGTATTGCCCATAGAAGTATTGCATTTTAGGGCTACGCCATACTTTTTTGGCGGTATCTCTGCTTTTTACTTCAACCCATTTGCACAAGACCCAAGCGGTAATAAAGTATTGTTGCGTCCATTAAGCACAGAGGGGCAAGGTTTGCCTATGTATTCTGACCGTAAAACATATAGCAACGTTAACATAGCGTTCCCTTTTGGTGGCGGTGCTAAGTTCTTTATAGGAAAGACCCTGTTTTTAACCACCGAAATAGGCTTCCGCTATACCAATACGGATTACTTAGACGATGTAAGTAAGTCTTACGTTAACTTAGACACACTTAATGCCTATAAAGGCAAATTAGCCAAAACCATGTCTTACAGAGGTTCTGACAAAAATAATCCTCAATACGGCTTCCAACGCGGTGATACCAAGTCAAACGATTGGTATTGGTTTGCCAACATTAGCGTTTCTGTTTATTTCAAAGCCTTTGGCAACAAACGCAGCTACGATAAAGTTCAATGCCCCGGGTTGATTAAGGGAACTTGGTAATTAACCTATGCCCACCACTCCCATTATTCGCTACGCTTCGGGGCAGGTTTCGTATCCGCAAGATATACTTACGGAGGAAGAACCCTTAGAAATTGGGTTGACAGTTTATACCGACACCGGGGAACGAGCTACAACCACCGTCAGTATTACTATGCGTACACCGGGCTACGATGCCGAGCTTGCATTAGGCTTTTTATATACAGAAGGTATTTTATCTGCCAATAAAGGCGATGTTTCTTATCAACTTAGCAATAATAAAGTAATCGTTAGCCTGCCGGCTACCATGCCGGTTGATTTGGCACGGTTGCAGCGCAATTTTTACACCACCTCCAGCTGTGGCGTATGTGGCAAAGCGTCTATTGAGGCTGTGCGTATGGTTTGCCCACCGGCACATACCTACCCTTACGATGAGGTTCGCCTGCCGGCATCTTTGCTTTTGACGCTTAATGAAATGGTGGTGAAGGCACAGGCACAGTTTCTGCAAACCGGAGGCATACATGCCTCCGCGCTGTTTACGATAGAAGGCAAGTTGTTAAATATATATGAAGATGTAGGTAGGCACAATGCCTTAGACAAGCTGATTGGCAGTTGTTGGCTAAATGGCTTGCTCACTTTGCAAAGCCATATTCTTTTTTTAAGCGGAAGAATTAGCTTTGAACTCATGCAAAAAGCCGTAATGGTAGGCATAAAGGTTGTAGTGGCAGTGGGTGCTCCCAGCACTATGGCAGTAGCTATAGCCGAAGAATACGGCATTACGCTAATTGGTTTTTTGCGAGAAAACCGCTTTAACATATATGCAGGTGCAGAGCGAATAATGATGTAAACAACGCTCAAACGCAAAAGTGGTTAACTGCCTATAATTCCTTATCTTTGTAGCTTATGAAACTGCGCATAAAAGGAAATACTATCAGGCTACGGCTAAGCATGTCTGAAATAGAACACCTAAAAAATAACAACGAACTAACCGAAACAACGGCTTTAATCCCCCAAACCTTTGCTTATTCTTTGCTGATAGGCAACACTGACAATAATGCAGACCTATATGCCAATTATGCAGACAACCGCATCGCAATAACCATGAATACCGGCATTGCGCAAGAATGGCTTAATACCGATAAAGTAGGTGTATCATACCGTTATATACAAGCCAATGAGCAAGAAATTACTTTATTGGTAGAAAAAGACTTTAAGTGCATAGATGCCGATATTACCGAAGACCAAAGCGATTATTTTGAAAATCCATTAAAGTCGTGTTAACTTGTTAGCCATATTGCCCATGACCAATAGCAACTTACCTATACTACGCTTAGCCGACCTTGACTTAAATAGGCTATACTCCTATGCCGATTACATAATGTGGCGGTTTGAAGAACGGGTAGAACTTTTGCGCGGGTATATAGCCCAAATGGGTGCCCCTAATACGGCACATCAGCAAATTGTTAATGCTATTAATGTTCCGCTATATATTTTTTTAAGGAATAAGCCTTGTAAAGTATTTATATCACCATTTGATGTGCGTATTCCCACTTCCAATGGCTCTAAGAATGATAGAGACACTTTTACGGTGGTGCAACCAGACCTGTGCGTTATCTGCCGTTCTGACGGTTACGACCAACGAGGCGGTATAGGTGCACCTGACTTAATAGTAGAGGTGTTATCGCCAAGCAACCATGAAAAAGAAATGCGCCGCAAATATGCTATCTATGAAGAAGCCGGCGTAAAAGAATACTGGATTGTATCGCCACAAGAAAAAACAATATTGCAATACCGCTTAGCAAACGGCAAATATGCCACCGGCAGACCCCTAATACCCGGAGATATAGCTACTACTACCCTATTGCCGGGTTTTGAGCTAAATATAGAAGAGGTGTTTCAGGGAATAGAGCCGCAATAGGTTCAGTATATACTGACAAAATTGCACTTTTTAGCGTAAACAAGGTAAAAAATGGCAGGCTTTTGCCTTATTTCATGCCTTTAAACCTACAATTACGGAAAAATTGACGTTACAGCATGTTTGGCATAAAATATGATTGGATAGAGATAAATATTTTGTTTAACTCTCAAACTTCAATAAACAATGTCAAGCAAAGTGAACATCACACCGTTACACGACAGAGTAATTGTAAAACCTGCTCCGGCAGAAGAAAAAACCGCAGGCGGCATTATTATCCCCGACACTGCTAAAGAAAAACCACAACGCGGCACAGTAGTGGCTGCCGGTCCCGGTAAAAAAGACGAACCAATGACCGTAAAAGCAGATGACGTAGTGCTTTATGGCAAATATGCCGGTACTGAAATCTCTTATGACGGAGCCGATTACCTTATAATGCGCGAAAGCGACATTTTAGCTATCATGTAATTTGGATTATTCATTTTCATTCATTAATCACTTAATCTTATAATTTTTTAATACAATGTCAAAGCAACTTTTTTTTAACATTGAAGCCCGCAACCGTATGAAGCGTGGCGTAGATACCCTTGCTGATGCCGTTAAGGTAACCTTAGGTCCTAAAGGCAGAAATGTGGTGATTGAGAAAAAATTTGGTGCTCCTTCCGTTACTAAAGACGGTGTAACCGTAGCCAAAGAAATTGAACTGGAAGACAGCATTGAAAACATGGGTGCGCAAATGGTGAAAGAAGTAGCCTCTAAAACCGCAGACCAAGCCGGTGATGGTACTACTACCGCCACTGTTTTAGCACAAAGCATAATTGGCGAAGGGCTTAAAAATGTAGCCTCCGGTGCAAACCCTATGGACTTAAAGCGCGGTATTGACAAAGCCGTAGCAGCAGTGGTAGAAAACCTAAAAGGACAATCTCAAAAAGTGGGTAACGACAATACCATGATTGAGCAAGTTGCTTCTATTTCTGCCAATAACGACAATAAAATAGGCAAGCTAATAGCGTCCGCTATGGCTAAAGTGGGTAACGAAGGCGTTATTACCGTAGAAGAAGCCAAAGGCACTGAAACTACTGTAGAAGTGGTAGAAGGTATGCAATTTGACCGCGGTTATTTAAGCCCATATTTTGTAACCAACTCTGAAAAAATGCAGGTTGAGTTGCAAAATCCTTTTATTCTAATTTATGAAAAGAAAGTTAGCACGCTAAAAGACATTCTGCCAATTTTAGAAAGCGTTGTGCAACATGGTCGCCCGCTTTTAATCATTGCAGAAGATGTTGACGGTGAAGCATTAGCTACTTTGGTGGTGAATAAGCTACGCGGTTCGCTTAAAATTGCTGCCGTTAAAGCTCCCGGTTTTGGAGACCGCCGCAAAGAAATGCTACAAGATATTGCCGTGTTAACCGGAGGTATTGTAATTAGCGAAGACCAAGGCTATAAGTTAGATAATGCTACTATTGCGTCTTTAGGACAAGCTGAAAGCATTACCATAGACAAAGACAATACAACAGTAGTAGGTGGACGTGGTGCAAAAGAAAATATTACCGCTCGCGTTAACCAAATAAAAGCACAAATTGAAACTACAACCAGCGATTATGACCGCGAAAAACTACAAGAGCGTTTAGCAAAACTGAGCGGTGGCGTGGCTGTGTTGTATGTAGGTGCCGCCAGCGAAGTGGAAATGAAAGAAAAGAAAGACCGCGTAGATGATGCGTTACATGCAACTCGCGCTGCGGTAGAAGAAGGCATTGTGCCTGGTGGTGGTGTTGCCTATATCCGTGCTATAGAAAGCCTTGACAGCGTTACATTTGACAATGCAGACGAAACAACCGGTGGCAAAATAGTACGCCGTGCCTTAGAAGAGCCTCTTCGTCAAATAGTTGCCAATGCAGGCTTGGAAGGTAGCATTATTGTTCAAAAAATACGCGAAAATGCAGGTGATTTTGGCTTCAATGCCCGCACCGAGCAATACGAAAATCTATTGGCAGCCGGTGTTATAGACCCTACCAAAGTGAGCCGTATTGCCCTTGAAAACGCAGCCTCCATTGCAAGTATGCTACTTACCACTGAGTGTGTGATAGCCGACAAACCTGAACCTAAGTCTGCTGCCCCTGCTATGGGCGGTATGCCTGGTGGTGGCATGGGTATGGACTATTAAGTTTTAAGATTAATTTATACTTTAGTACAGCCGTTCGACACAGGAGCGGCTGTATTATTTTTATGGCAGAACTAAAGGCTTAATTTTGATTGATGTAACTTCTATGGCACATACACTAATTTTACCGTGCTTTATGTACCTTTGCTTTGTATGAACAAAAAAATAGTGGTGAGCGGTATTCGCTCCACAGGAGACTTGCATTTGGGTAACTATTTTGGAGCTATCCAAAACTATCTTACCATGCAAGAGGACTATCAATGTTACTTTTTTATTGCGGATTATCATTCCTTAACCACTCACCCCGATGCCTCCCTGCTTCGCCCTAATGTATATAAAGTGCTTGCCGAATACTTAGCCTGCGGATTAGACCCCAACAAAGTAGTACTGTTTGCGCAAAGCGATATGGTGCAAATACCGGAGCTTTACCTCTTATTAAACACGCTATCTTATGTTGGCGAATTAGAGAAAGTGCCTACCTTTAAGGAGAAGGTAAGAAGTAATCCTGACAACGTAAATGCTGCATTGCTTACCTACCCGGTATTAATGGCAGCGGATATACTGATACACCGTGCCGATTTTGTGCCGGTAGGCAAAGACCAAGAACAGCATTTAGAAATGGCGCGCAACTTTGCAGGACGGTTTAACAACCGCTATGGCTGCAACTTGTTCCCGGAGCCACAAGTGTTTCGCAGCAGGCAAGATACGATAAAAATCATGAGCCTTGATGGTGAAGGAAAAATGAGTAAGAGCGAAAATATTAACGCTACCATTTACCTCAATGATACCGATGAGGTGATAAGAAAAAAAATAATGAAGGCAAAAACAGACCAGGGACCCACCGAACCCAACACGCCCATGCCCGATTATATTCAAAACCTTTTTACTTTGCTCAAGGCTTCGGGTTCTGAGGCATATTCGCATTTTTTAGACCATTATAATGGTTGCACCATTCGCTATGGCGATATGAAAAAGCAATTAACTGAAGACCTTATTCGCTTTATAAACCCCATAAGAACTCAAGCCGATGAAATAAGAAATAATGCTCCTTTAATGCAAAAAGTATTAAGGGAAGGCGCAGAAAAAGCAATGCCAAGTGCCAACCAAACCATTAAAGAAGCTCGCAGAGCTATGGGTATTAACTATTATAGCTAAGGCAAAATAAAGCAATTAACAAGTAGAATAACTAATATGCGCAAAATTGCGCTTTTTGAAACACCAATACAAAATTTATGAGCGCACCTGCCAATAATTCGCTAAATATAAAGCACATAGCCATTGCCGGCAACATAGGCTCCGGAAAAACTACCCTTGCAGCTAAACTTGCCAAACATTATGGTTGGAAAGCGCACTATGAAGATGTTGACCGTAACCCCTATTTAGTGGACTTTTATGAAGATATGCACCGCTGGTCGTTTAATCTGCAAATCTACTTTTTGAACAACCGTATTAGGCATTTAATAGATATATATGATGGCAATGAAACCGTGATTCAAGACCGCACCATATATGAAGACGCTTATATTTTTGCCCCTAACTTGCTTGCTATGGGGCTAATGAGCAAGCGCGACTATGACAACTATACCTCTTTTTTTGAAAGCCTTAAAAAGCTGGTTAAGCCCCCCGATTTGCTCATTTACCTTAAAGCATCTGTACCCACCCTTGTGGGGCAAATAGAAAAACGAGGCAGGGAATATGAAGAAAACATTAGGTTAGACTATATCAAACGCCTTAATGAATATTACAACAAGTGGATAGCGGGTTATAATGAAGGCTTAATATTAGAGGTAGATGTTAATACCTGCAACTTTGCCGAAAATGATGAAGACTTAGCATTGGTGATAAATGCCATCAACGCCAAATTATATGGCTTATTCCGTTAAATATTTTTTACTGCTTTAGTGAGACTATGAATACAGCTTATCGTATTGTACTTATTTTATTATGTATTGCCGGTGCGGGAAATTGGGCAGGGGCAGTAGTTATTAAAGGTAAAGTTACCGATAAGGCAGGCAACATATTGCCCTATTCCACCATTTTTGTAGAGGGGACAACTATTGGCACTAATGCCAATGCGGTGGGCTATTACGAATTAGACTTACCGGAAGGGCTATATAAGATTAACTGCCGCTTAGTAGGTTATAAAGAAGCACACCAAAATGTGGACTGCCGTGCCGGCAACGCCCCTTTGCTGCCTTTTGTGTTAGAAAGTGAATACATTGAGCGAAAAGATGCCACAGTATATGCCAACGGTGAAGACCCCGCCTATAACATTATTCGCAAGGCAATAGCCCAAAGACCGGGTCATTTAGACCAAACCAATAGCTTTACGGCATCTGTGTATATGAAAGGAGTGTTTAGAACACGCGCCATGCCGGGTAAAGTGATGGGTAAAAAGGTGGATAAAGGCGACCTTACAGAAATGGGCTTAGACACCGCCGGGAAAGGAGTACTGTTTTTAGTAGAAGAAGATGCCGATTATTACAAAAGGAATAAAGATGAAAAATATGTTATTCGTTCGGTAAGACAAAGTGGCATACCCGGCAGCGTAGGGTTTTCCAGCTTTCCGCCCGTTATCAACTATTATAAAAACAGTATGGATGTGCTTAGCCAGTCGCCGCGTGGCTTTATATCTCCTATTGCCGATAATGCTCTTTTTTACTACCGCTACAAGTATTTGGGGCAGTTTATGGAGCAAGGGCATATTGTAAACAAAATAGAAGTGAAGCCCCGCAGAGGTAATGAAAATTGCTTTACGGGTACTATTTATATTGCCGAAAGCGACTATTACATTCATAGCTTAGAATTAACGCTCACTAAAAACTCAGGCATAGACCAATTTGATACCCTTACCATAAAGCAAGTATATTTGCCGAATAACACCGACCAGTATGCCATAAAAAGCCAATGCAAAGGGCGGCATACTCGCACGATCTCCAAGTCGTACTTGCGAGAAACGGTCACTGGATGATCGCAAGCCTCCGTTGCAGAAAATCTGCCATGAGGCTCTCGCGACGGGAGTCGAATGTGAGCAGGCTCCTGTGTTCATCCTCGGGAATCACGTGCAATTCGGCCGCAGCGCCTTGCCTGCCGTAGGCAGCGGCCATCTCGCGGCCCTGTGCCGCCGGCACCT
>RGMU01000071.1 GCA_010021705.1 Chitinophagia bacterium
AATAAAGTATTTATTTACCCGGTAGTGCTTGTTCAATATGCGCTTAAACCTAATAAAATGTGGCTTACCGCGGGCTGGAAAACAGGTGTCACTAAAAATACTATGCAAGAGCTATGTGATGTTAACCCGTATTTATTAAGCTATGCCACTATAAAACAGGCTAAAAAAGAAAATATTTACTTGAACTGGGAGACCCAATTAGGCAAGCATGACATATATTCGGCAGAAGTGGGTTTAATGCTTTTTAACAACAAAGCTACTTTTATCAACAATCCGCTATCTAAAATGCAATTTAATATATTGTACCAAAATGCAAGTGCCTTATATTTATCCATGAAGTATAATTACATACACTCCAACAAATGGGATATGAGCATATCGGCAGATTATTATAATTTTTATGCTATTGACAACAATGCAGATGCCGTGTGGCATACCCCCAACCTAATGGCTAAATTAAAAATAGGCTATCACCCGGCAGATAAATGGTATTTTAATGTTTATGGTATAATGCAAGGCGGCATCACTGCTTGGGATAGCGGGGCTAAAAAAACGCTTGCCCCCACCATTGATTTAGCAGCAAGCGGTGAGTATGAAATATTGCGCAGATTAAACGTATTTTTGCAGTTGAATAACTGTTTGAACCAAAAAAATGAGCGTTTTTACGGCTATAACAGCTACGGATTTAATATATATGGTGGCATAAGGTTAAAGTTCTAATATTTCTAACTATTTTTAACCTTTGATATTACATACAGATAATGGATATAGCTAAATATATAGGACAATATTTACTCAAAAATAGCTTCTGCTACATACATGGCTTGGGCAATTTAGAAATTTCTAAAAAGCCCGCCTTCTATGACGGAAAGTCTTTGCAAGCCCCTACTTATGAAATTGTGCTATCATCCGGAGGGTCTATAGATGATAATTTTGCCAATTTTATAGCCACCAACGAGCAAATAAGTATTTCAAAAGCAGCCAATCAACTACGAGAGTTTAGCATAGAAACCCGCCGTAGCCTGCAAGCCGGAAACGAGGTGGATTTACCGGGCATAGGCAAGCTGATGGAGCATAACGGTAAAACTATTTTCATTACCGACCCGCAGTTTAGATATACACCACCCGGTATCCCTACGGTTAAAAATAGTAAACAGTTAGACGACCAAAAGTCGGCGAGTGTTATCATTGGCGGTAATGCCTCTAACAGTAGTAGCTCCGGCTCCATTAATTGGAGCACCATTATTATAATAGGTGTGGTGGTGCTTATATTAGCGGCGGCAGGCTTTGGTATTTACTACTATACCAAAATGCAGCCTACACCGGAAGCACCGGTAACTAAAATAGACACCACCACCGTTAAAGATACCACAGCTACGCCAATACCCATATCGGTGGACAGTTCTATATTAAAGGCGCAAAATGATAGCCTTAATGCCCTAAAGGCAGATAGCATGACAGCCAATCAATTCAAATTTGTTATTGGCACTTATGCTGCATTAGATAGAGCGTTAAACCGCTATAATAAGCTAAAATTAGCCGGCACTAATGTAGAGCTTGCCACGCGCGACTCGCTTACTTATTATGTATTAACCATAATAGATTGCAAGCCCGTTGATACCACATTAACCAAAGATTCACTACAACGCTTCTATGGCTACAGACCGGTTACTATTTATGGTCAATAAGTTGTGGCACAAATTATAGCAATAGGTTTAATCGTTGATTAAGCTGTATCTCTCGCTTGGTAAAATGAACTGATGAACCATATTCACAAGTTGTTGCCCATTGTTTTGCTTTGTTTGCTAATTGGCTGTAAAAAAGACAGACTATCGCTAAGTAATGTAACTCGCATAGAAAGCCATACCACACACCGGTTAAACCGTATAGCCTTTTTGAATGATAGCATTGTGATAATTGGCGGGGGCATACACTATGACTATGCTACCACGCTGCGCTCCGGAGACGGAGGCTATACGTTTACCGTTTTAGACCACCCGGAATCAGGTAAAGGCATTTATGGCATGGGGCAAGCACCCAATGGCACATTGTATGCCTGCGGCACAGACGGCACAGTACTGCAAACTTCCGGTAACGGCACGCAATGGCAGTTTAACCGTATAGGCGATTGGCAAAACTATATAGCCGTTGCCTATCCTGCGGTGAATAAAGGAGTGTATGTCTCATCTCGCTTTCAATATGACGGCTCTATAACAGTGGTGGATAGTGCCTTGCGCATTGTGTATAAAAATAACTACCGCTTTGGGTTAAATAATGTTTATTTTATAAGCCCTGCAAACGGATTTGTGGTGGCTTACGGTGCCGTATTGCGCACAGCAGATACCGGACAAACGTGGAACTACTTGCCCATAAAAGACGACAATTTTATGTGCATGAGCCTAATAGGGCAGCAAATGTGGGTATGCGGCTTTAACGGAGGGGTGTATTACAGCAATGATAACGGCAACAACTGGGAAACCCGCAGAAGCCCCGGATACATTACAAAAAAGCACTATATGATGCTGTCTATTGCCATGACCGATAGCCGGCACGGCTACATTACCTGCGACAACGGTACCCTACTCTACACCGATGACGGAGGCTATCATTGGGCTGAATTTGAGCCATTTACCGCTACTGCCCTGCGCGCTATAGCTTTTGCCCCACCGGAGACCTCTTACTTGCCGGTGATGACGGCACCATATTCAGGGTTACGCCTTAGCATATTAGCGTAAAAACAGCCCACTATACCCCTTAAAAATATTTTTTCCCGGACTCTAACATTTATACCAAAGGTTGCGTCAATATAGGTATAGGGCGCAATTTATACTTCTATTACCCACAGTCCAGCATTTACCGGCCCCCATATATTCTATCCTGAAGCCTTCTTTTTGTGAGAAGGCTTTTGTTTTTATATGCCCTAATTTGGCAGGATGCCACTATCCTATTTAACCCCTATTTAGCGCAAGTGTTTTGCACTTGTGCTGAATAAATAAAAGTTTTTTAGACTTTCTACGAAGTGCAAAACACTTGAAAAAAATTAGCACAAGTGCAAAACATTTGCGCTAATTTGGGTTTATCTGCAAAGATACTTTAATATAACTAATGCGTCCACAGTAAAAATAGCCCTAAAGTTTTGTCTGCTATACCACATATTATTCCCCCCCTACCGCGCCTGCCTTCTATACAGCCAATAGGCTATGCCGGCAAAAATAATGTTGGGTATCCACACGGCTAAAAGGGGGTTCATGGAGGCTTTGGTAGAAAAGGTGGTGAATAGCTGCATAAACATCACGTATATGGCACTAATGGCTATGCCTAATGCCAAGTGTAGCCCGCTACCGCCTCTTATCTTTTGGCAGGCTATGCAAGCTCCTATCAGGGTGAGAATAAGCCCCGCTACCGGCTGGGCGGTTCTGCGGTAAAGCTCTACATAAAAAAAATTGAGATTGTCTCTGCCACGCTGCCTTTCTACGGCTACAAACTGCCTTAGTTGGGGAGTGGTAAGCCCCTCCTTCATAGCCTCATTGTTGCGGAGTTCTGCGGGCTTAAAAGGGTATTTTTTGCGCAGTTCATTAAAGTGTTGCATGGTTTCGGTAAGCGTGTCGTTGTGGCGCACCCATACGTCTTTCAGTAGCCACTCCTTTTGCACACTGTCATATTCTACCTGTTCAGCCATTGTTTTATCGGTAAGCTCCGTACCTTTCAATATCTCTTCGGCAAAGTGCGTACCCGTGCCGGCATTATAGTCTATATATTGCAAATAAATATACTTTTCTTTAGATAAAGCTAAGTGTACATTTTCACCGGGGTAAGTGTAGTTGCCGTCATTAATGTATTTATCTTCAAATGCCACGCGCTGCTTATTGGCAATCGGTATCAGGTAATGGTTAAAAACAAGTGCCACAATGCCTAAGATTACAGCCCCGATAACGTAAGGTCTCAAAAAACGGGAAAAAGACACTCCCGAAGACAGAATAGCTATAATTTCACTATTATAAGCCAGCTTAGAAGTAAAAAAAATGGTGGCAATGAAGATGAACAGCGGAAACAGCAGTGCCGAAATGTGCGGTATAAAGTTTTTATAATAGTTTAGCACCTCAATAAGGGGGGCTTTCTTTTGCACAATGTTGTCCACCTTTTCAGAATAATCTATCACACACGATATTACTGCCAATATAAGAATAGCAAAAACAAAAGTGGTAATAAACTTGCCTATAATATACCTATCTAACTTTAACAAACCAAACCGCATGAAGGGTAGATATTGGAATAGTGTTTAATAATAATAAAACGGTTACAGTCTTTGTTTAAGTTGGTTAACCATTTTCTGTTTCCAAGCAAAAAAGGTGTTTTCCATAATATGTTTGCGGGCTTGTTTTACAAGGTATAAATAAAAAGCCAAATTGTGTATGCTGGCTATTTGCATTGCCAATATTTCGCCGGCTATAAACAAATGGCGCAAATAGGCTTTGCTGTATTGCCGGCTGGTGGGGCATAGTTCTTCGTCTATGGGACTGTAGTCTGTTGCCCATTTCTTATTTTTTATGTTAATAATGCCGTTTTCGGTAAACAGCATTCCGTTTCTGCCGTTGCGGGTAGGCATTACGCAGTCAAACATATCCACACCTAATGCAATGCACTCTAATATATTCCAAGGCGTGCCTACACCCATAAGGTAGCGGGGCTTGTTTTGTGGTAATATATCGGTGCATAAGCTGCACATTTCATACATATCTTGCTCCGGCTCGCCTACCGATAGCCCCCCAATGGCATTACCGCTACACTGTGCATTGGCTATATACTCTGCCGACCTCTGCCTTAAATCTTTATAGGTGCTACCCTGCACAATGGGAAAAAGATATTGCGGGTAGCCATACAATGGTGCTGTATTGTCTAACTGCTGCCTGCAACGGTCAAGCCAACGGTGGGTTAGTTCCATGCTTTTAAGGGCATAGCTATATTCAGAAGGATAAGGCGGGCATTCATCAAATGCCATAATAATATCTGCGCCTATTGCCCGCTGTATGTCTATCACTTTTTCGGGTGTAAACAAATGCCGGCTACCGTCTATATGCGACTGAAACATAACGCCTTCTTCCTTTATTTTACGCTTTTCGGCTAAGGAAAACACCTGATAGCCCCCGCTATCGGTAAGGAGCGCACCGTTCCAGCTACTAAATTTATGCAATCCCCCACCCTGCGTTATCACATCAGTACCCGGTCTTAGGTATAAATGATAAGTATTGCCTAAGATGAGTGGTGCGCCAATTTCGTTGGTTAGCAGTGCGTGTGTAACTGCCTTTACACTACCTACCGTGCCTACGGGCATAAAAATAGGCGTTTGAATAGTACCGTGTGGCAACGTTAACACGCCTGCACGCGCCTTAGTATCCGGGCATCGGGTAGCGGTTTCAAATATATTACCATAGCGAAATTGGCTTGCAGTGTTGCCCTCCATTCAGATTAAAGGTTTTTTTGCTATTACTAACTTATTGGTTTCTTACAAATATCTTTCACTTTCTTGGATAGCCACATCGTTAATAGAAGCAAAACGCTTTTGCATATAACCGTCTGCGTCAAATTCCCACATTTCATTGCCATAACTCCTATACCACTGTCCGGAAGCATCGTGCCATTCATATTCAAATCTTACGGCAATGTGGTTGTCGGTATAGCACCATAGCTCCTTTTTCAGCTTATAGTCCATTTCCTTTTCCCATTTGCGTTTTAATAACGCTATCACGGCTTCGCGCCCCGTGATAAACTCGCTCCTGTTGCGCCATACAGTGTCAATGGTATATGCACCGGCTACGCGCTCCGGGTCTTTAGTATTCCAAGCATCTTGAGCGAGCTTCACTTTTTGGGCGGCAGTCTCGTGTGTAAAGGGCGGAATGGGTAGTCGTTGCATATTAATGTGCTATTTATGCACAAAACTACTGTTATTTTTGTGCATAAGCACTAATTGGTGCCACTGTTATCCGATTAATTTTTTTTGGCTCTAAAATGTTACAAAAAGCGTATCCTGTTAATCTTTAAATCCTGAGCGTCCTGATTCAGACAACGCCAATATTATTTTTTTGTAACCACTTGCAAATATGCCAAATAAAACTTACCATTGCATAAAATTATTAGACTTATGCAAAACAAAAAAACGAATGGCAATACATCCCTTTTTAACCTCAAAAAAGCATTAGTAGCTTGCGCGCTACTTTTAGGCATCTCTTGGGGGGTGAAGGCGCAGATTATTACCACCATTGCCGGTAATGGAAGTGGTGGGTATAGTGGCGATGGCGGTGCAGCTACAGCAGCGAGCCTTAATGAGCCCAAGGGCGTAGCCGTAGATGCCTCCGCTAATGTGTATATTGCAGATTGTTTTAACAATCGCATCCGCAAAGTGAATACAAGCGGGATTATCAGCACTATAGCGGGTAATGGTAGCGCAGGCTATAGTGGCGATGGCGGTGCCGCTACGGCTGCAAGCCTAAGTCTTCCCAAAGGCGTAGCCGTAGATGCCTCCGGCAATGTATATTTTCCAGACCAAAATAACAATCGCATCCGCAAAGTGAACACAAGCGGGGTTATCAGCACTATAGCGGGTAATGGTAGTCTTGGTTACAGTGGTGATGGCGGTGCCGCTACGGCTGCAAGCCTTAGCGGTCCCTATGGCGTAGCCGTAGATGCCTCCGGTAATGTGTATATTGCAGATTGTTTTAACAATCGCATCCGCAAAGTGAATACCTCCGGTGTAATTAGCACCATAGCCGGTAACGGCTATCATGACTCTACCGGACGTGGGGGCTACGGTGGCGATGGTGGTGCAGCCACGGCTGCAAGCCTTAATTATCCCATCGGCGTAGCCGTAGATGCCTCCGGCAATGTGTATATTGCAGATTATAATAACAAGCGCATTCGCAAAGTGAATACAAGCGGGATTATCAGCACCATAGCCGGTAATGGTAGTCCCGGTTACAGTGGCGATGGTGGTGCCGCTACGGCTGCAAGCTTTAATTATTCCGAAGGCGTAGCCGTAGATGCCTCCGGTAATGTGTATATTGCAGATTCATATGACAATCGCATTCGCAAGGTAACAATGTGCGCTACCCCCATCATAGCCCCTATTGCCGGTGCTAATACGGTTAATGTAGGTGCTACTGTAACTTTAACAGACTCCACTGCCGGTGGCGCATGGTCGTCTTCTAATAACAGCATAGCTACGGTTAATAGCAGTGGCACGGTGCGTGGCGTAGCTGCCGGTGCAGTTACGATTACTTATACAGTTACTAATAGTTGCGGTAATAATTATGCTGTTAAAAATGTAACCGTTACCGGCACATCTTCCGGTAGCGCATCTGGAATCATCAGCACCATTGCCGGAGATGGTTATATGGATTCCATCGGGCGTGGCAG
>RGMU01000072.1 GCA_010021705.1 Chitinophagia bacterium
GACATTAATAATATATTATCTGCCGACTATTTGGATATTATATTCAATGGCAGAAATAAAAAATACGGGGGCTATGAATTGCGCAAAAACTACCCCAAAAGGGTGCGTAATGCCACCATTGCAGGTTTAGTAGGCATTATTATGCTGTTTGCCGGACCCATGATAGCCTCCATATTAGCCAAAAATGAAGGCAACAAAAAGAAAATGGTAGCCGCACCGGTAAAGCCTACGGTTAAGTTTACGCCACCAAAGATTACCGAAGACGAAAAGGTGAAAGAAGAAGAAAAGCCCGCAGAAGTAAAAGAGCTAAAAGAAACTACCGCAGGTGCTAAAACGCAAGAAGGCGACCCTAATGCCCTTGAACCCGCCATAGTGGACAACAAAAACACAGGCGTGGTTGCAGCACCGGCAGCCCCACAAATCTACCAATTTGTAGAGCAAATGCCCGCTTCAGGCTATGATATAAATGCCTTTTTAGAAAAAGAACTTCACTACCCAGACAATGCCAAAGAAGCAGGCGTACAAGGTAGGGTTATCATCAACTTTGTGGTGAACGAAGATGGCTCTATATCAGACGTAAAAGTAGTGCGCGGCATAGGCGGCGGTTGTGATGAAGAAGCCAAGCGTGTGGTATCCATGATGCCCCACTGGAAGCCCGGCAAGCAAAACGGCAAACCCGTAAAATGCTACTTTACACAGCCCATTTCCTTTAAGTTAGAGTAACCTAAACACGAGCAACATATTTTATACCGACAGCCTATCGCAAGATGGGCTGTTTTATTTGGAAAAATAAGCCCACTTAGTATTATTATATATTTAACATTTACACCTCCGGCTTGGCACAGATTATGCACTATACTGTTCAACTAAATAGAAATGTATATGAAACCAACAGTTGTGTTGCTATCGCTTATGATAGCGTTTTATGGCAGTTATGGGCAAGCCAAGCCCGCAGGCAATCGCCCAACACCACCTAAAGCTAAAGTAAATAAAAAGCAAGTAGAGCAACGCTCCGACCCCTCCCCCGTGAAACCCAAACCCACCAACACCCCAATACCAATTTCGGATAAAAAGCGTTAAAGGGTGTCCCATAAACCGTAAAGAACAAAATTACCTTGCCTCTAATTTTGCTGACCTGTAGGGGCGAGCTGCGCTCGCCCTCACTCATGTTTAAAGCGATACACAACCCCGAAAAAACAAAATTGCCGTAAAGTGGTAAAAAAGTGTTACCTTTGCGGCTTATATTTAATGTTCTTAAATTAATGACTTCTTTTTCGTCCTTCCCCATGCGGGAAGAGCTATTGTCTGCTGTTGCTGCGCTTGGATTTGAAAACCCTACACCTATTCAACAAAAAGTTATACCCACCCTGCTCTCAAACCCTCGAGACATTATTGGCTTAGCGCAAACAGGTACCGGCAAAACAGCCGCTTATGGCTTGCCCATTTTGCACCACTTAGACGAGTCGGTGCGTGAAATTCAATGCCTAATTTTAAGCCCCACGCGTGAGCTTTGTATGCAAATACAAACCGAACTCAACAAATACGGAGACCAAATGCGCGGGCTAAAAATAGCTGCCGTATATGGCGGTGTGTCCATAGCCGGGCAAATAAAAGAGGTTAAAGCCATTCCGCAAGTAGTGGTGGCAACACCCGGCAGGCTAATAGACCTTATGGAGCGCAAAGTGCTAACCTTAGAAGACATACGCTATGTTGTCCTTGACGAGGCAGACGAAATGCTAAACATGGGCTTTAGAGAAGACATTGAGTTCATACTCAAATGCACCCCTCCCGATAAAAAAACTTGGCTATTCTCTGCCACCATGAGCAATGACGTGAGAAACATAGCCAAACGCTTTATGAACCAATGGGAAGAATTTTCGGTAGCAGCACCCAACGTTACCAACGAAAACATTGACCACCAATACTATGTTACCCAGCACCACAATCGCTTTGAAACCCTGCGCCGCTTATTAGACTTCACCCCGGGCATCTACGGAATCATTTTTACGCGTACCAAGCAAGATGCCCAAGAAGTATCTGAAAAACTTATGAAAATGGGCTACCACGTTAGCCCCCTACACGGCGACCTTGACCAAAAAATGCGCACCAAAGTATTAGACCGCTTTAAGGAAAAACAATTACAGTGCATAGTAGCCACCGATGTGGCAGCAAGAGGCATAGACGTAAACGATATTTCACACGTAATTAACTACGAACTACCGGACGACCCCGAAGTATATACCCACCGTAGCGGGCGCACTGCCCGTGCCGGCAAAAGCGGTATCTGCATGTCTATCGTTTCGCCAAAGCAAATATCCAACATTCGCCAAATAGAAAAGCTCGTAAAGCAGCGTTTTCATAAAAGCGATATACCCGATGGCGCAGAGGTAATAAGAAAAAGACTATTCTTTTATGTAGAACAAATTGCAAATGCCCAGCCCGAAGAAGACTTTGCCAAAATATATTATGATACACTACAAGATGAATTTTCCCATTTAGACAAAGATTTGCTTATCAAAAAGCTACTATGGTTGCAACTCAAAGAAACCATAGCAGCCTACCAAAATTCAGACGACCTCAATGCCGGCTACGAAGGCAAAAGCAGAGGTAGCAGTACCGGCAATTCAGCACGTTTGTTTATCAACTTAGGCGAAAAAGACGGACTAAACGCCCAAAGGCTACTCCAATTTATATGCGAATCCACAGATATTGAGCCTAATATGGTGGAAAAAATAACAGTGCGTGATTTAAGCAGCTTTTTTAACGTACCCGCTGACGCAGCAGACTACATTAAAGAACATTTAATTAACAAAAAGTACAAAAACCGCAAAATACGCATAGACGAGGCAGACCAAATAAGAAGCGGCAACCGGCAAGGCGGAGGTAACTACCGCGGCGGCAACGACAACAGTAGCTACCGTGGCGGCAACGATAACAGCCACTACCGCAATAACGACCGCCCCAATGACCGCCCTCGCTATTCCGGTGATGTGCGCACCCATAACAAAAAACCGGGCGGAGGACGCGACAACCGCTATTAAGCCTACACAGCTTACCTAAACTTGCATATCTTTGGCAAATGAAGCTAAGTGCGAAACCCCTCTTTTTTCTGCTCCTTCTACTGTCTGCTTGCGCACCCAATACGCCTAAGCAGGCAGTAGATGACATTCCGCTGTTTAAGCAAGAGCCAACATTAATAGAAATTTCTAAAAAAATAGCTACTTACCCCACCCATGCCGACCTCTATTTTGAGCGAGGGCAGCGGTTGCACAAGCTAAAGCAAGACACCCTTGCGCTTAAAGACTTTGTTAAAGCAACACAATTAGACAGCACACAAGCCGACTATTTTAGTGCCGTAGGCGATATTCTTTTTGAAAATAAAGACCTTGACGGCTCGGTGGTATGGTTGGAAAAGGCTATTAAAATAAACCCCGCCAATGCCACCGCAAGGCTAAAAATAGCCAAGCTATTTTTGTACATCGCCCAGCACGACAAAGCCATTGACCAAATTAACATTGTGCTCCGCAAAGACATATACAACCCCGAAGCCTACTACCTAAAAGGCATGGTGTATAAAGACCGCAAAGACACCCTTAAAGCCATCAGCTGCTTTTCCACAGCTCTGCAAGTAGTACCCGACTATCAGCCAGCCATCATACAGTTAGGCTTGCTTTACAGCTATAAAAAAGACTCCTTAGCCCTCCAATATTTAGACAATGCCCTTAACATAGACAGTACCGACAAAGTACCGTTTTTTGCCAAAGGGCTTTACTATGAAAACATAAAGCAATATAGCAAAGCCATAGAATGCTTTAAGCAATGTATTATAAAAGACCGGCATTATATAGATGCCTACTTTAAATTAGGCTATTTGTACATGCAGCAAGACTCCATAGAAAAGTCTTACCACCAATACGACCTCATCATTCAGCTACAACCCTACAATGCCGCTGCCCACTACAATAGAGGTGCTTGCAATGAAATGATGAAGAAAATGCCCGAAGCCATTACCGACTATAAGCACTCCCTAATGCTGGATACCGGCTATGCACTACCGCGCAATGCTTTAAAAAGATTACACATTAATTACGCTAATTAATACACAATATCATGCCCATAGTTGCCCCCTCCATATTAGCTGCCAATATCATGAACTTGGATAGCGAAGTGGCTATGATTAACCAAAGCACTGCCGAATGGATACACATAGACGTTATGGACGGTAGATTTGTGCCCAACATTAGCTTTGGAATGCCTATTGTAAAAGGTATCAGGCAAAAAACGGCAAAAGTTTTAGACGTGCATTTAATGATAGTAGAACCTGAAAAATATGTAGAAGACTTTGCCAAAGCCGGTGCCGATGTAATAACCATACACGCAGAGGCTTGTACCCACCTCCACCGCAATTTGCAGCAAATACGGCAGTTTGGCAAAAAAGCCGGCATTGCTCTTAACCCCCACACATCCATAAGCGTGTTAGAAAACGTGATAGACCTTATAGACGTGGTATGCCTTATGAGCGTGAACCCCGGCTTTGGCGGGCAGGCATTTATACAACATACCTACGGCAAGCTAACACACCTTTCAGCCCTATTAAAAGCCTCAAGCAGCCCCGCACTTATAGAAATAGACGGGGGCGTTACTTTAGACAATGCCCCCCTGTTAACAGCCGCAGGTGCACACGTGTTGGTAGCGGGTAATACCGTATTCACCGCCCCGCACCCCATACAGTGCATTAGCAAGCTGCAAGGCAATTAAGCACATTTATTCCACCACCCGTAGCCTATTGTCAAAATAGAAAAAAATAGTTGTAAATTCGCTATTTATTAAGGTTGCTTGCCCGCATTATTGCGGTATGTAGGCGATAAATGTATTTGTATATGAATTGTATCTATTGTAACGCCACAATGCCTGAAAAGGCACTTTTCTGCCCCGAATGCGCTTCGCAATCTAAATGCAAAAGTTGCAGCGAACTATTGATAAAAGACGCTAAATTATGCGTCTATTGCGGTGAAGACGTAAAGCAAAAAACTACCGGCAAAGGCATGAACAGCATTGAGTTTACGGAAAACGAAAACGGGGGCAGGAGCTTTAAAGCCACCTTTTCAGACACGGTGGGGCAAAGTATTATAGATTCTTTAGGCATAATTATTGCCGACAAAATAGCCGGTAGAAAATTAACGATTGAGATACCCGAAGTGCCGGAAAGCGATTTTCAACCTTTGTTAACGGAAACCGAATTTTTTCACATTCCTGATGTATATGAAGACACACCCCAACAAACTGTTAATGATACCGCCAACGACCTAAATGCCGAGTTTGATTTGTTGATAAAAAATGATGTTGTAAGCCATGAAGAAAATGATAAAATAAATGATGTTGTAAACGATACAGAAATTGAAGATGATATAGCATTAATGCAGGCAGAACTTGCCAATTACCCTCCTGTAATAGACGCAAGCAATGACGAGTTTATGCACGATTTAGAGCAAATATTTAAGGAAGAAGTGGATGCCGATGATATAGATTTTGATATGGAAATAGACCAATCTAATGTGCCTACCGAACCCATTTTTGTTCATATACCGGATATTAGTTCTTTCATTCAAAGTGCATTTATCCCCGCACCACAAGAAGCGGAAAAAAATGATGTTGAAGCCGAGTTGTTGCCCATAATAGAACCTATAACAGCACTACCCATTATTAGTATTGAACCCACCGCTACAACATCACCAAAAAATGATGTTGAAACCACCGCTATAGCATCACAAAAAAATGATGTTGAAACTACCGCTACAACATCACCAAAAAATGATGTTGAACAGCAGGGTAAGCCTATTGACATACACAGCAGCTTTCCGCTATTACTTGAAACAAAACTTAAAGCCAAATCTAAGCGTGAATACGGGCAGCAATTAGTGTTGCTTTATGTGTATTATAATGCGTTGCTAAACAAACAATCGGTGAAGCGTAGCGACCTTTGGCTGCTATTAGACCAAGCAGGCGTGGCAGACGGGAATATACGGTCATGGATAGGGAAAAATTCGCTGTTAAATATTGTTAATGACTATGCCGAGCTAACCAAAGCAGGCTTGCACGCCGCTCAGGAGTATATTAACGAAATATTAGACAATACGCTACCCGATGTGTTGCAGCAACCTGCGCAAGAGCCACCCCTAATAGTGCGCAAACCCGGCAAAGCCAAGCATGACGATGGTGCCGTAGAGACCCCCTTTCCGGCTACGCTATCTTCGGGTATGTTAGCACCATAGAGGCTACTTTTTTCTTTTTTGGGCATCGGCGCGCTTTTGCCACTTCGCCATGTATTCGGGCTTTACGTCCCAGCCAAATTTTTGGGCATCTTTAGCATAACGAACAGCCATAGTGTCGTTGCCAATGGTGTCATAGGCTATGGCTAAGTTAAAGGCAGCAGATTTTTGCACTTCCGTATTGTTAAATACCATAGAAACTTCCCAGTCGGTGATAGCGTCTTGTATTTTGCCGGTGCTGTATTTAGCCACACCCCTGTAGAAGTAATAATAGGGGTTGCGGTTGTTCATTTTTAGCAAAATATTATATTCGGCTAATGCTGCTTCAAATTTACCTGCCTGTACATGGCTAAAAGCCATTTCGTTAATCTTTTTTTCTGTAGCGGGGTCAGCTTTTTGCTTACCATTGGCGGCAGAAAGTTGGTTAGTAAGGGTGGTGTCTTGCGGATTATTATTGGGCTGTTGGTTGGGGTTAACAGGGGCATTGTCGGCAGGAATAACGGTAGCTTGGTTGGCGGGGTCTCCGGCAAGTGCGCCCTTGCCCATAGCCTCTAATTGAGTGCTCATGTTAAAGGCTTCATCAGCTTTGTTGTAGTCGCCAAGCAGCGAATAGGCTTTGCCAATGTTGCGCCATACATACCTATCGGCACTGCGTAGCAGGGTAAGAATGTGGTAATCGTCTAAAGCCTTTGAGGCAAAGGAAGGGTCGTTGGTTTTGTAGGCTTTGTCTAAGTAGAAATTGCCGCGCCATTTGTAGCTAAGCAATGCCTGCTTAGGGTAGCGTTCAATGGCATCGGTCAGGAGCGATTCTGCATCGTGCCAAGCCAATGTTCTGCCATAGCACAATACGCCCAATGAGATAGAAAAAAGTGTTAAAACTATAACTAAAGATGACCTGAATTGCGGAAAATGCAAGCGAACAAGGTTAAGCAAATAGGCTATCATAAACAACCAACCAATGTAGGCACAGTAGGAATAGCGGTCTGCCATAATGGCAGCACCACAGCTGATAAATTGCAATACAAAAATGAGGTTTGACAAGAAAAACCCAAAGCCAAAAGCAACTACCCAAAATATTTTTTTGTTTAGCTTATAGGTAATAAAAAGCAAAGAAAGGGGCAAAAGGGTGGCTATAAAGGG
>RGMU01000073.1 GCA_010021705.1 Chitinophagia bacterium
AGTAACCACCGTTTTACTGCCAACTAATACTACCAAGCCACCTGAATGGGTGGCTTTGGTGTATGAAAAAGTTTACAATTTGGTAATAAAATAATTAATATGACTGCTGTATATTTGCCCAAAATATTGATACGTATATTTATGAAAAAATTATTCTTAGCAGCTATAATATTGATAGCGGCTTACAATGCCAATGCAGCGGTTAATCAAATCAGATGGGGCACTACCGGTGACCCGTTTAATGGTCTTACCATAACATGGAGCAACACCGGTAGCACAGACTCTATAGCCTGGGGCTATACCACTTCTTTAGAACGTGGCAATTATGCCGGAGTTAGAAGAACAGGCTATTCCACTGCCGGTTTCTTTGCTTATCGCTTTCCAACTGTGTTGCCTGATACCACCATTTATTATAAAATATGGAACTCAGCCACAAGTAGCTGGGAGGCACAAAAAACTTACCACACTGCTCCAAATCCTGCTGCAAAAAAGTTCTCTTTTGCAGCATTGGGCGACTGTCGTTCTAGCCCCTCCATACTTACAAGTGTATCTGACTTTGTAACTGCCCGCCGCCCCGCGCTGTGTTTGTTTAATGGCGACCTTACACAAACAGGCGTTTCGGCATCAGAATACAATACTTTTTTCTCTGCAGCGTCTAACTTTTTAGAGCAAAATTTAGTGCTACATGCCGAAGGCAATCACGATGCCACAAGTCCGGTTACATTTTCTAACCTGTGGAACTTACCCATCACCAATGGCACAAATCTTTACTATGCAGTGCGCTATGGCAATGCGTTTTTTGTAACCATTAATTCATGCGACCCTACCAACTCTGCCATGCGCACATGGCTACATGACACCCTTACAGCTGCTGCCGCGGATAGTACCATTACATGGAAAGTAGTGTCTTTTCACCATCCATTTTTTAATGTAGGTAGCCACCAAGGTGATATGGACGCTTATAGAACAAGTATATGGAAAGAATTTGATGACCATGGTGTGGATATGGTACTTAATGGGCATGACCATAACTATCAGCGTTCAAAGCCTATCAATCTTAATGTTAGTACCTCCGCCCCGGTAGCCAACTTTGGTAGCGGACCCGGTGAAGGAAGGCTTCAAATTATATCAGGTGGTGCAGGTGCTTCACTGTATGCAAGAGGCTCTTCTGCAGATGCTTGGGCTATTAATATATTCAACTCAACGTATAACTATGTATATTGTAATGTAGATGGTTGCACTGCCAAAATTACAGCCTACAATTCAAGTAATTCTGTTATTGATACCGTAACATTAAATAAAACAGGCTCTGCCGGCTGTAGAACTGTTAGTGCAGTTAATACGTCTTACAAAACTACTTTTAACCCATTAACCATTTATCCTAATCCAGCTACCAGTAGCTTTACTTTGGAATATGGCGCAACAGCAACGGGAGATGCCATTATTACCATAACCGATGAAAAAGGCAAAGTTGTAAGCACGCAAAAGGTGAATAAATCATCGGCTATGCTAAAACATACGCAAGATGTATCAAAATTAGCTAAAGGCATTTATAACGTTTCCATCATACTTGCCGACCATAGAGATAGCGGCATTTTGATAGTACATTAAACCTAAATTAACTTAATGCCACCGCTATTATTTTGGCGGTGGCATTGTTATACCATATAATGAATAAAGAACAAAAGCTATTAGCGTGGATACTGCGGATTGGGGTTTGCGGAACTTTTATTGGGCACGGTACTTACGCATTACAGGTAAAACCAACGTGGATTAAGCTCATTACATCTTTAGGCTTCACGCCAGGCTTTGCCGTTACTGCCATGCCGGTAATAGGCATTGTTGACTATATTGTTGCCATACTTGCCTTGCTAAAGCCCAATAAATACTTGTTTATGTGGGCTGCACTTTGGTGCACACTAACCGCATTCAGCCGTATAACGGCAGGAGAAAGTGTCCTTGAACTTTTAGAGAGATTTTCTAATATTGCCTGCCCTTTGGCATTGGTGTATTTGTATAGTAATAGGAAGTAATGGTCAAAATTCAGGCTGTGGGTGCGATTTCTCCTTTTGAATAGCCGTTACGCTTGTATTGAATTACCTTCTTCTTAAAAAATAAGACCTGCCCCAACCGTATGTTGTGGGATTCTGACAAACACCCCAGTTTAAAAAAGAGGCTGCCCTTTTTTGGACAGCCCCTTTAATGTACTAAACTACTCAGCTATTACGCTTCTTCCGTTACTGCTACTTCAGGAGCGGGCTGTTCTTTTTTACTCCAACCAAAGGTTTTGGCTAACCAGTCCTTTAATTGGAAACTTAAAAGGCACATGGCAGGCACGGCTATAAGCGTTATCAAGGTGGCAAAGCTAAGCCCGTATATCATTGTCCATGCTAAGGATGCCCATATGGCAGCACTATCGCCGCCAAAGAAAATGTGAGGGTTAAAAGTGGTTAAGAGTGTACCAAAATCTATATTAAGCCCTACTGCCAATGGTACTAACCCTAATATGGCTGCTGTTGCGGTGAGCAGTACAGGGGTCATACGGGTTCTACCGGCTTCCACTATTGCATCGTAGCGAGACATGCCGTCTTTTATCATCAAGTCCATAAACTCTACCAGCAATATACCATTACGCACCACAATACCGGCTAATGCCACAATACCAATACCACTCATTACCAATGAAAATGTATTGCGGAATATACCAAACCCTAACATTACACCCGTAATACTAAATAGTATTTCGCTCATTATGATGACAGTACGGCTTAGCGAGTTGAACTGTAAAATAAGCGTTAGTACAATTAACAACATGGAAATACCAAATGCACTTAATAAAAAGCTCATGGTTTCAGCCTGGTCTTCCTGCTGACCACCCATTTTAACATTTATGCCTGCCGGTAGGTGAAATTCGTTCACTTCCTTTTGCACTGCCGCTACCACATCATTGTCTTCATAACCTTTAATTACGTTAGAAAAAAGAGAAATGATACGCTTTTGGTCTTTACGCTTAATAGCACCATAGGTTGTGCCATAATGCACGTTGGCAAAGGCACTTACCGGTACAGAGCGTATTGCCCCTCCCATACCCATATCGCGAAACACAATAGGCAAGTTGCGCACAGCATCTATATCTGCCCTTTGCGACTTCATTAAACGCAGGTTGATAGGGTAGTCGTCATTTGCATCGCGGAAGCGGGACACCTCTTTGCCAAATATGGCAGTACGAAGCGTCATTGCCACCTGATAGGTAGATATACTTTCGCTGTTCATGCGCTCTCTGTCCACGTCAAATACAATTTCCGGCTTGTGGGCATCAAAATCGCTCCTTAACTCTTCTACACCCGGTATTTGCTTAGCTTTTAGATAGCGTTTCATTTTTTCGCTATAAGCCACCAAAGTGTCTAAGTTTTCACCGGTAAGCTCAATAACAATGGGCTTAGCTTGGGGTGGACCACCGCTCTCTTGGTCAACCGTAATTTCAGCACCGGGATATGATTTTACAACTTCTCTAATTTTATTCAGATAAGTTAATGTTGATGCTCCCTTTCTATCCTTAAATTCTACAAACGCTACCGATATTTTACCTTTATTGGGGAAATCGCCTACTTCTTGCGCACCCGGGTCAACGGCATCTACGGTTACATTGGCTATTACCGACTTCACAAGCGGGTTGTGCTTGCCGTGTTCAGGGTCGTTATCCAACACTTTGTTTACCTTAGCTTCCAATTCTTTCAGCACTTCATTAGTGCGGGCTTGGTCTGTACCAACGGGTAAATTAAGATATACATAAGCAAAATTGGGGTCAGCTTGCGGGAAAAACACAAACGGCGGTTTACGCGCACCATTAAACATAATAGACAATGGTAGCATTACCAATGTGGTAATGAATATTATTAATGGACGCTTTAACGCTAAGCGCAATACACGGGTGTACCATTCTCTAAAGGCAGGCCAGGTGCGGTTTTGGAAGCGGTGAAATATGCCTGATAACACATATTTTTCCAATAAAATAAATAAGTAAACAATAACAATAAAGTTTGCCAAACCGCGTGTAGCAGGGCTTATGTAAAAAATAAGAGCCAATACGCCAAAGCAAACCGCTGTTATCAAATTACCCTTTGTGAAAGTCTTTTTGCCGGTTTCATGCTTTTCTGGCTTCATAAAGCTAACCGCAAATACAGGGTTAATGATGTAAGCTACCAATAGCGAGGCTATAAGCGTTATCATTAACGTAGTAGGTAAAAAGAACATAAAGCTACCAATAACGCCTTTCCAAAATGCCAAAGGAATAAAGGGCATAAGCGTGGTTGCCGTGCCCGATAATACGGGCAAAAACACCTCTCCGGTGGCAAACTTGGCAGCCTTAACAATATCCATTTTGCCATTGTCAAATATGCGGTGCGTATTTTCTATCACCACAATGGCATCGTCCACCACTATCCCCAAAGCTAATAGGAAAGAAAACAGCACCACCATGTTCAGCGTAAAGCCAATAGTGGGCAAAAACAAAAATGCTATGGCACAACTCAGCGGCACCGATAGCGCCACAAATAGCGCATTGGTAACACCCATAAAAAACATGAGTATTAGCGTTACCAACAAAAAGCCTATGATAATGGTGTTGATAAGGTCATGAAGTGTGTTACGCGTTGTTTCTGATTGGTCTCCGGTGGTAACAATATGCAGGTCTTTAGGAACGGCATTTTCATCTTGCAGCTTTTTAATTACAGCTTGTACATTATCGGAAGCCTCTATTAGGTTTGCGCCTTTGGCTTTAATAATATTTAGCGTAATTACGTTTTTGTTATCCAAACGGGCATAGCTTTTTTGGTCTGCAAAAGTGTCTATCACCTGGGTTATGTTTTTTAGGTAAACGCTTTGCCCATACGGGTTTTTGACAATAAGGTCGGCTATTTGGTCGGCACGCTTAAATTCATTACGAAGGCTTAATACGCGCTTTTGGCTGTTCATAGACACTTCACCGGCAGTAGTTGACAGGTTTTCAGAAGCTATTGCCCGGTCAATGTCATCAAATGTTACACCCGCAGCCTGCATTTTATACATATCTACGTTAATTTGAATTTCACGGTCAAGTGCACCCACGCGGTTCACCTGCTTCACTTGCTTTAATCCTTCAATGTTGTCTTTTATTTTATCGGCATATTTTTTCAGTCTGCCTAAGTCATAATCGCCGGATATGTTAACAGATAGAATCGGCATTTCCGATAAGTCAATGTCATTAACCTCGGGCTGATAAGGCAAGTTTTTAGGTAAGTCCTGTTTCGCCTTATCCACAGCGTCTTTTACGTCCTTCTTTGCTTTTTCTATCTTAACGTCGGTGTTAAATTCTATTACCACCACCGAATAATCCTGAAAAGAATTGCTGGTTACTTTCTTTACCCCGGTCAGGTTTTTGGTTTGCTTTTCTATGGGCTTGGACACCAAGTTTTCCATATTCTCCGGCGATGTGCCGGGATAAACGGTTTGTACAATTATCTGCGGAATTTTAATTTCCGGAAACTGCTCTTTGGGCAAATTCAGAAAAGCAAACAGCCCCATTAGCGTTATAATAACGGTTATAACGTAGGTAGCGGTTCTATTATCTATTGCCCAACTGGAGGGCTTAAACTCCTTAAATACGTCTTTCATATTTGTTGTGTTTTACTTTTGTTAAAGAAGAGGGTTAGACTTATTGCATAGAAATTTTTTGCCCGTTCTCAAGCTCTTCATACCCTGCCACTATAACTTGGTTGCCCTCTTGCAGCCCGCTTGTAATTTCTACATTGCCGTTGGCAATAATGCCGGTGGTAACGGGTACTGCCTTAGCTGTGCCATTTTCAACCACATATACCATTGTCCCCTCTTGTGTTTTTTGAAGGACATATACCGGCACTACAAGGGCTTTAGGATTAGTGTAATTAATAATTTTCATAATACAAGACATGTTGGGGTGCATTTTAGCATTGTTAGGCAATGCCACCTGCACGGTAAAAGATCGTGAAAGAGCGTTAACACTTTTGGTTACATAAGATATATGCGCAGTGAACGAATCGTTGATGTTAGGAAACACTAAGTTAACGGCATCGCCTTCTTTTATTTTGCCTAAGTAGTTTTCACCTACCATTGCCTCTGCTTTTAGCTTATCAAAGTTTACTAAACGGATGCCCACACCCATAGACGCTGTTGCCGGCGAAGCAAAATCACCCACTTTAAGATTAACCTCATCTACCACACCGCTAATGGGGGCTAAAATGCGATAAAGGTCGCGCTGGGCTTTAAGGGCTTCAATGTTCTTTTCTATTGACTCATAGTTTGTTTTAGCTGCCATAAGCTGCACCTCTGTGCCTATATTTTGCTCCCAAAGCCTTTGTTGCTTTTCATACAAAGTTTTGGTAAGCGTTAAATTCGGTTGCAGTGCGTCTATTTGGCGGTCAATAGCCGACACATCAAGCGTGGCAAGCAGTTGTCCTTTGTTTACGTGTTGTCCCACCTTTACTAATACAGACTTTACGGTGGCTGCTGCTTGTGGTGCTGCTACAATGTTCTCATCGCTCATTACAGATGACTGCACCTCCACTACTCCATTAAACAAATTGGGCTTCATGGTAATAACCGATACCGGCGTAACCTTAACCGGCTTAGGTGCACCCTTTTCGGCTTCTTTTTCCATAGTAGCTATTTGGGCATCTAAGGCTGCACGTTGCTTTTTAAGGTCGGCAAGCGTTGGTTTGTTCCCGCAAGACGCTAACAATAGCATGGCAGGAATTAAATACAAAGTAAAACGTTTCATATATTTTATTTTTGGTATGTTAATTAATAGATTGAAGATAAATTAAAACTGTCCAAGAGCCTTTTTAAGGTCGGCTTCGGCATTAATGATGTCTAATAGGGTGGCGAAATAGCTGTTTTGGTTTTTAAGTTGCTCTGTTTGTGCTTGGGTTACCTCTAAGTTGCTGCCTACGCCTTCTTTATACTTTTTGCGGGCAAGGTCATATATATCATTAGCAAGGTCTGTATTTTTCTTTAGGCTTTGGAGCAATAGAAAGGCATTTTTGAGCGATGTGCGGGCTTGCACGGCTTGAAAATCAAGCCCTTGCTGCAAATTGGCAATATTGTTTTTTGTTTTTTCTATATTTAGTTTGGCTTCTTTTACTTGATACATGCGCTGAAATCCTGAAAATACGGGCACAGAAAGCGTAAGCCCCACCAAAGAGTTACTTTCATAGTTCTTAAATTTGGAAAGCGTGCTAAACTTGTTAGACCCTAAGTTGCTACCCAATGCGCCAAAGGCTACTAAGGTAGGCAGTGCTGCATATTGGTAGCGTTTAAGGTTATAATCGTTAAGTTTAAGCACCGTTTTA
>RGMU01000074.1 GCA_010021705.1 Chitinophagia bacterium
CCTTAATGTTGGTATAGGTGGGTTGCACCTCTGTGCCGGTTAAGCCGGTGCCTTGTACGGCTGCCACTTGTAAATAGGTGTTAAAGTCGTAAGTACCTAAATAAAGGTTAATTTCAAAGCGGTCTATCAGGCGGTACACGTGTTCAGGGGCTATACCCATGCCGCTGTTAATGGCGGTGTGCAGGTCAATATTTTTTACCGAATAGGCAAAAGAAGAAGCCGATACGCCGGTATAGCCTAAGTTATAGTCATAGTAGCGCGGGGTAAGGCTGTTGTCCACATTGTTAGAGTCTGTCCATCTAATGCGAATAAAGCCTTGTACCAAGCCCACCGGTGTGGTGTATCCGTTAAATTGAAAATTGGCGGGCGGCAAATACCTGCCTTGAATTTCTATGGTTTGATAAGGGTTTGTGCTGGCAAACTCTAAACCCTTTCTGTTTTTTGAAGTATCGTCTATGTAGTTGATGTAAAACATAGTATTGTTTATATCATCTATCACCGGAGACAGGGCAGAATCCGTTTCACCGGTAGCAGCATTATACACCACCAATTTGTATATAGATGACGGGTTAAGCAGGTTCTTAAATTTATAAGCGTAGTTGGGCGTGGTAAAAAATGTACCCTCCGGCTTTTCATAGCCTTCCGAGTCTATAGCCACACGGGTAAGCGGTATTTTGCTAATGGTGCTACCTTGCAGCGTTTGCTCTTCCACCCACACATTTAGACTTTTGTAGAAGTTAGAATCAGCATTTTTAGCCATTACCAATGCGCTGATGCTTTCATCTAAATACGCTTTTTGAATCCTAATGTAATGGGCAGTATCTGCCCGGTCTAATAAGCCGTATATCACGGTAATATTTTTATACGGGGCTGCTACATTAAACTTTTCAGAGCAAGAGCTAATCCACAGTAAAACAGGCAGGGCTAAAAGATAGCGGAAGTGTAAAAAAAATTTCATTGGTTAAAGCATCAAAAGCTATACATTACTATAAACGCACAAAAGTAAGGGGAATATAGACAACGAGTGCGAATAAATAGTTAAAAAGTTAGGGCGTTTGTTTGTAAGCCCATATTTTCGTATATCTGTTTCTATGCGCTACCATTACAAAATTAGGCTATACAAAGAGCCGGAAGGGGGTTATACAGTGATAGTGCCTTCTTTGCCGGGTTGCACTACTTATGGCAGTGATGTACTGCAATAGCCCTCCACCCCTAAGCACCCGCTATGCAACCCGCTACGGCACGTATTAGCCTGTTAAAATATCTACCACACGCAGAGAAACCACCTATCATAGTTATCCCCCTTAAAACCCCAACTCCTTACCTTTATCCTTTTGTTTGGTAGCTGTTTTGAGCACCTCCATAGCTTGGGGTAGTTGCAGGCGTTTGCCCTGCAATATTTCGTTTATGGTAACTATTTCTACTTTGGGGTATTGCTGACCGTTTAAGGGATTGGTGTATGTGCCTTGCTCTTTAGCTTCTTTAAGCATGGGCTTTGTGGGTTCTTCTAAAGTAATAAAGATACCAATAGCTGCATTTTCACGGTTCACTACATGGCAAAAATCCCGTACCATAGCCAATGTTATTTTACCACTTTTTACACTGAAAAGCACCCTATCTTCAATATGTACCCTATTTTCTATACCTATAAGTATTTGAGCTATACCGTCTATGCCACCATCTGCGCCTTTTTTGTCATTAATCCTTGCCTTATTGTTGGAATAGGTGAGTACTGCCCACTTTTCAAATTCTTTGCGCAATCTATCGTCTTTTTTCAGGGCAAGTGCCTTAGCAGCTTCTAAGTCTTTAGGTATGCCGGAAAGGGCTACGCTATTAGCCACCTCACTACCAAAAGTATCGGATAAACGTTTTAGAATTACAGAAATACTTTGATAAGTAATGTCTATGCCAATCCACCTGCGATTTAGGCGTTGGGCTACGGCTATTGAAGTACCACAGCCACAATAGGCATCTAAAATGGTATCGCCTTCATTGCTACTTGCTTTGATAATGCGCTCCAATAATTTTAGTGGCTTTTGGGTTGGATAGCCTAAGTATTCATTACCTCTAATAAATGGTATTTGTACCCAATCTTCCGGGAACTTGCCTATTTCATTTAATTCGCAAATTTCGCTTGCGGGCTTACCGCCTCCCAAATTTGTTTTTTTATAACCTGCTCTTGCTTTACTACCCTCTGCGTAGGGTAGTCTAATCGCATCAACATTAAATTGCCATGTTTTACCTTTAGAGTACCAGAATATAATATCATGGCATCGGCTAAGTTGTTTCTGCCCTTTAGCTGCCATTCTGGAGTAACACCATACTAACTCATTGCGCAATTCACCGTATCTATTACTACAAAATATACTATCTATTAGTATTTTCAAATAGTGGCTTGCCGTAGGGTCGCAGTGCAGGTAAAAGCTACCGGTGGGTTTTAGCACACGGTAAATTTCAGCTATGCGCTGTGCCATACTCACCAAATATGCCAATATAGAACCGGTACCTAAAACCATTTTAAGCCCTTTCATTAATTCTACGCATTGTATGGTAAAAAGCGGATTACCCCCTGATACAATTTCATTATAGCCCGCTATGGCTATATCATCCCAAGTCCAAGTATCGGTAAAAGCCTGTGCCTGCGCTTTGTCTTCTGTGCCAATGTTGTTATAAATTTGGTTGTAGTTGCGCTTACTGTTAAACGGTGGGTCTATGTAGCATAAATCTATACTTTCATCGGGTATATACTTGCGCAATACTTCTAAGTTGTCTCCGTAGTAAAGCTGGTTGGTCATGTTGTGTTTATTACTATGGCAAACATACGAAATTAAGCTAAGGTATTATCTATGACAGGCAGAGAAACCGCCTGTCATAGATATTAAAGTTGGTGGTAAAAAATGCGTTGCCCTCTAAACCAATCTAAGTTTTTTGCACAATGGAGAAGCCTACTACAAATGCAATTTTCTGTATTTTACGTGATTGATAGGCAAAGATACAAAATAGGGCTTATAGTTTCACGAAAAGTTAAAAAGTCCAGCGGAACATAGGCACCGGGAAAAACCCTTGCTGATAGTTGGTTACAAGTTTGTTTTTCTTAACGTCATACGTTTCGTTGAATATGTTTTTGTTGTTGGTAATGTTTTGCAGGTCTATGGAAAATTCCATTGTGCTTTTCTTCATTTCACGTCTAAAATAGAGCTTAAAATCAGTTCTAAAATAGTCTTTCTGCTTTATGGAATAGGCTTTGCTGTCGTCATACACGGCTTTGCCTTGTTGGGCAGATGCTGCAAGGTCAAGCGGGGTAAGGTATTTACCGCCAATGGTCGTTATTTTAATGTTTACGCCCAATCTGCTGCCTTTATTACCAATTTTAAACTCTTTACCGCCAAGCACATTGGCTATATATTGCGTGTTAAAGGCAGTGTTGCGTTCAATGCCATCGCTACCCTTATATTTTGAATTGATAAGCGATGTGGTAATTAAAAAGTAGTAGCCTTTAGTCAGAAAGTGCTCAATGGTTAGCTCGGCACCATAGTTGGCGGCGGTGCCGGTATTCACAAGGCTATCGGTGTTGGGCGGATAAAAATTTGTGCCCTCATTCATGGCAGAGTAAGAAGAGGAATAGGACGTAACGGGTACTTTGTTTAGCATTTGGTAGTAGGCTTCGGCTTTTATGCGCATGTTTTGGGTAATGTTCAGGTCATAGCCGGCTATCAGGTGTTGGCTTTGGGTAAAGCCTATGTCATGGTTGGTAAACACTATGCCCTGCGGCGTGTACGATTGCACAAAATAGGTATAAATGCTTTGTGCCTGGTTGTGCAAGCCATAGCCTAAGCTAAAGGCATTGCGGCTGTTAATGGTGTAGCGAATGTTGGCACGGGGTTCAAGGGCAAAGCTGCCGTTTAGGTCAAGGTAAATGGCGTTTAAGCCCACTACGGTGGTAATGTTGCTGTTAAAGCGGTGTTTCCATTGGGTATAAGCACGCGCCAGCCCAAGACTACCCGTTTGGTCAACATATACTATGTCGGGCTTGCCGGGCACAAGGTCTTTGTTCAGTAGGTTAAAAGTGGTGTTGTCGTACAACAGCCCTGCTTGGAGGTTGTTTTTGGCATTAAATTTGTAGATGTAGGTGGCGGCAATAGAGGCTTTTTGGGTAGTAAATTTAGCACGTTGCTTGCCGTAGGTGTCTTCATAGTTTTTGGTGCTGATAGAGTCTTCTTGATAGTCTTCATAAGTGGTGGTATAGCCCCCCACTATGCGCAGGTTAGATTTTTTGTTGAGCTGTTGCTCTACGCTAATGCCGTTAATGGTGGTGGCGTATTTCACTATTTGGTTAACGTAAGGGTCTCCGGTGCTGTATAGGTCGGGCTTGGTGCTGTCCACGTCTTTTCCTAAAAAGTTGACGTGGCTGTTGCCATTAATACCAAATAGGGCAATTTTAGTGTTTTTCCAAGGCTGTGTTACAATTTTATAGTTTACGTCTTGATAAATGGGTACCGATGTGCCGGTGCCAATGTTAATGCCTAATTGCTTAAACACGCCCAATGTGCTGTATCGGTAGTTCACAAAATAGGAGGTTTGCTTTTTTTTGCCTATCGGACCTTCAATGCCCCCTTCAAAGCCGTTAAAGCCCATTTGCCCTACATATTCCTGCTTGTTGTGGTTGCCTTCACGCAGGCGAATGTCAAACACTGCTGCTGTGCTATTGCCATACTGTGCGGGAAAAGCACCGGTCAAAAAGTCGCTTTTGGCAATGTTGTTGTTGTTCAACATGCTTACCGGTCCGCCGGTGCTGTTAAGCGCGCCAAAGTGGTTGGGGTTAGGAATGTTTAGCCCGTCAAGCTGCCATAGCATACCGTTGGGCGAGTTGCCGCGCACTATAATGTCGTTCCGGCTGTCGTTGCCGGCTACAATGCCAGCAAAGTTGGCAGCCATGCGGCTGGGGTCTCCAATGGCACCGGCATAGCGTTTGGTTTCGTCCACGTTAAAAGAGCGGGCACTAATCATAGCCATTTCATTGTTGGTGCTGTTTTTGTCTTTGCTGCGGCTGTAGGCAACCGTAACTTCTTTCAGGCTTTTAATTTGCTCTTGCATCGTTATGCGAAGGTTTACCTGTTTGCCGGCAGTAACGTCTATGTCGTTCAGCACTTTGGGTTCGTAGGCAAAGTATTGCGCCTTTACGGTATGCCTGCCAATGGGCACGCTATCTATCCTAAAGTTGCCCAAGCTATCGGTAGCAGTGCCTTTAACGGGTTCAAGGTCGGTAATCATCACAATTACGCCTTCCAAAGGCGCACCGGAGGCTTCGTCATACAAGTGTCCGGTAATGGTTTGCATTGCGGGCTGTGCTATAGCATATAAGCTAAAAAAACAAACAGCCACTAAAAGAGAAAACAGCTTTTTCATTTGCATTGAAATTTGCTGCAAAGATGTGGCATTAATTTCGTATTTTTTATTATCTATTGAATTATTTTTACCAATGAATAAAAAATTAACAGTGTTTATTGTTTTATATCATCTTTAAGATAGCCCCATGCCTCCTACTTATTCAATGCCAAATTATAAGTGTTTTTCTTTAAGGTCTAACATTTCTGCTATTTTAGCAATAAAAAAACCTTTGGAAGCAATTTTTTGCAGTGTAAAGTTAAAGAAAATAGCTGTGATAAGCGGTTTTTGGGCGTGTCATAGATTTTTCTATTATTTTGATACAAAGCCATACATCACACTAAAAAATTGGTCATGGCATAAGTAACTAATCCTACGGTGTTTTTTTGGTCAAATTTTAGCATCATTTTATTTCTTATGCCTTCAACGGTTCTTACGCTAAGGTGCAGTTCTTTAGAAATTTCTAAGGTGCTTTTTTGTTGGCATATTAGCTTTAGTATTTCCAATTCGCGTTCTGAAAGAAATACGTCTTTGCTGCCTTCTCTTTTGGCTTTTTTAATGGCGTTGCGGGCATGAGTGTTTATATACACATCGTTTTCCATTACGCATTGTAGGGCAACAACTATTTCATCGGGGTCGGTATTTTTAAGCAAAAATGCGTTTGCGCCAAGCTCCATAAGCGAAACGGCATACGCAGGGTCTTCCAATGTGGTCATAAACACTACCTTAATTTCAGGATAGTAACGCTGAATGGCATCTAAGGTTTCTTTGCCGTTCATGGGTTTCATGTTAATATCTAATATCACCACATCGGGGGTTGCGCCTTTGTCTAAGATTTTTAGTAGTTGTTCGCCGCTTTGCGCTTCGCCCACGCATTCAAAGTCCGGATATAAAGCCAATGTGGCTATAATACCGGCTCTAAACAGCGGATGGTCATCGGCTACCATATAACGAATGTTTGCCATGGGGTGCTATATTTGTTGAATTGGAATGGTAATTTCTATTTTATAATCTTTGTCTGCCAAGCGAATAAAGTTAATTTTAGCATTAATAACGCTTAGGCGACCTTCTATATTTTTAAACCCCATAGTGTTGGTAGAGTGGGTAAGTCTTTTGTATTCTTCTTGGTATATTCCGTCTCCGTTGTGCATCAGGGTAATGATGGCGCTACCGGGCACTTTGTCGGCAACAAGGTGTATTGCCTTTGGCTTAGCGTGCTTCATTAAATTGTTAATCAATTCTTGGATTATACGAAAAACAGCAAATTCCACATTTTTTTCCAACCGGCTTATTTCTTGTTTTACCGTTAAGGTAATATCCATATCATTGGCTAAAGATAGATTGTTTACAAACACAGATAAGGCTTCGGTTAAGTGGGCTTCTTTTAAGCCTTGCGGCTGCATTTCATGGGATAATGCCCTCACTTTAACCATCACATCGTCATATAGCCCCAATGCGCGTTGTAGCTGCACACTATTGCCTATCATAGTATTATCTATTTTAGCCAATGCGCTTAGTAAAAGTAGTTTTGCGGCAGAAAGCGAAGCCCCCACGTCATCGTGTAGTTCGCTGCCAATGCGCTGCCGCTCTTGTAGTTCGCTTTTGATAGACGCTTCTAACTGGGCTTGCTTATTGATTAACAATATTCTATACAATTTGTTTGATGATTCTTTGCCTAAGCTTTCGTATATCAATATAAAAACACCTATACCTAAGATTAAAATAATCAAGAAGCTAACTACAATTACAATAGGCGAAAAATCATCATACGGTTGTTCATTCATACACCTTTACCGGCTTATAAGTCAAATTATATACGCTACTTTACCCACTTGCTCACGGTTAGCGGTAACAGTAAACTGAAAAAACAGTAAATCTACAATACACTTTTCATATATCCAATAACCTAACCTTAACCATTCTATTGTTAACTTATGTAAATAGAAAAATCTATGCTGTGCGCAA
>RGMU01000075.1 GCA_010021705.1 Chitinophagia bacterium
CATAGGGATAGGCTAACACTTTATAATAAGGCAGTTGTACTTGCTCAAACGCTTGTAGGCACTTATCCGTTATATCGCTTACTTGCAGTGGGGTGAGTTGTGAAAAGTGCTCGTGGTGGTAGCCGTGCAGTGCAAGCTGTATGGTGGCACTGTCCATTTTATGGTAATCGGCTACGGTTAGCTTGTCGGTATCGGCTTCTGTGGTACGGTCTGTTGTCAGGGTGCGGGTAATTACGAATATGGTAGCACACCACCCCATTTTTTGCAACAAAGGGTAGGCATATTCATAATTGTTATAATAGCCATCGTCAAAAGTAATTAATAGCGGTTTATATGGCAATGCCGGCAATGGCTTTTGTATCAACTGCAAGTACTCGTCTAATGCAATAGCTTTATAACCCTCTTCCTGCAACCACTGCCACTGCCGGGCTAAGGTGTGCGGATTAACGGTTAAATAGTCTTCCGTACTGAGCATCACCTTATGGTACATCAGCACGGGAATGCCATGTTTATCGGGTAGCAAGTGGGCAAGGTTTATCATGGCTTAGCCTTATTTTGTTGGTTAAACGCTCTTATTTTTACATACTTCACAAATGTTTCATAAGCCAAATTTTTACAGAGCACATATCCCCAATACCCATCTAAAAAACCTAATCTAAGCACAAAGTGGTAAAAAAACGTAAACCTCGGACCCACCAGCAACTTTAATAAGGAGATATTGCGCTTTTTTACAGCTGCTTTTTCAACAGCCCAGTTGGTATATAGCTGTATTTTTTGCACGTGGTCGGCAATGGTATAATAACTGTAATGGAGTAGATGCCCGGGTAAATAACCGGGTTTATCACCTTTGGTATTCATAGAAAATCCCTCATGCACTTTGTTTAGGTTCATGGTGGCGTGGTGTTTGTTCAGCAGGCGTAATTTATATTCAGGATACCAGCCACAGTGCTTTATCCATTTACCGCAATAATTGTTCATTAAATTGAGATAGTAGGCATTGTGCAATGGTTGCTGCTTCATGGCAAGTATGGCTTGTATGAGCTTATCGTATCGGTAGAGTAACTATCCACTATTATTATTTCATCGGCTACCCTTTTAAGGCACTCTATACAGCGCGGTAGGTCTGCTTCTTCATTATAAGTGATAATAACCGATGATATTTTTATCATTTTTTAAATCTACTTTTGTGGTGTAACGTCCCCCTATTACACACACCCTGTACTCGTTTTTGCAATATTTTATGCAACTAACGCAAAAGTAACCTATTTTAGCCACAATAAAATTGAACGCGTTATGAACTTAGAAGGCTTGCGTGATTATGTGCTCTCTTTGCCCGATTCAGAAGAGTGTTTTCCGTTTGGAGAAATGGATGCTTTATATAAAGTAAGGGTAAAATATTTGCTATAATAGGGTTAGACGAAGTGCCCACACGGTTTAACGTGAAGTGTGAACCTGAATTAGCTATTCAATTAAGGGAAAAGCACTCTTTCATAATGCCCGGCTATCACATGAACAAAAAACACTGGAATACCATAGAACTTTTGCCCCACATACCGGATACAGATATTCAGGACTGGGTTAAGCATTCCTACAATGCAGTGAGAGGGAAGAAGTAGCCCTCTCATAATAGCATATTATCAATAAGCCTCACTGCACCTGCTTTTACCGCCATAAGGGCAACCATATCTACAGCCGGGTTGTAGTTTGATAATAGCTCTAAAGTATGGGCATTGGCTATGGTTATATATTCCGGGTGCATATTATGTGTTACTAACTTTTGAGCTACTTTTTGCTTTATATCTTCAAAATCGCCCTCCTTTTGCCCGTCTTTTATGGCAAGCAGGCATTGGTAAATAACGGTAGCATTATTTTGTTCTTCAGCAGAAAGGCGTTTATTACGGGAACTCATAGCAAGCCCGCTATGTTCTCGCATTGTAGGGCAAATAACCACTTCAGGGTTTTGTATGTTTTGCCTTTGCTCTATCAGTAATTTTATTACCATGCACTGTTGATAATCCTTTTGCCCTAAATACAAAAAGTGTGGCTCTACAATATCTAAAAGGCGGTTTACTATCATGCCCACACCCTTAAAATGCCCGGGGCGGTGCGCCCCCTCCAAAACTGTTTCTACATATCCAAAAGTAAAAGACGGTAGCGCATCTAATCCATTTGGGTACATTTCTTTCACGGTAGGTAAAAAAAGGATATCACAGCCTTGCCGAGTGAGTAAATTAAGGTCTTCAGCAACGGTTATGGGGTAGTTTTGATAGTCTGAAGGGTCGTTAAATTGGGTAGGATTTACAAATATGCTTACTACACACACATCACACTGTCGTTTTGCAGCATCAAGAAGCGATAAATGCCCTTGATGAAGTGCACCCATAGTGGGCACAAAGCCAATAGAACGGTGGTTTTTAGTAACAGAAGCGAGGTAATTTCTCAATTTTACCACTTCTTTAAATATTATCATAAATAAACCTATTGAAATAAGCCCGCAAATTAAAGAAAATACACATAAATTTTGTAATTTTGCAACCGTCTTCTATTATTAGCGTAGTTAACCACTTTAAATGACTGCCGACCAAAAGAAAAGAGTATTAATAATTACCAACGAACTGTCGCCCTACATTGAGTTTACCGACTTTGCGTACATACTCAATGAGCTCGCCATTAAAACCTTTGAAATCGGTTGTGAAATCAGGATAATTATGCCCCGCTTTGGCGTAATAAATGAACGCCGCCACAGATTGCATGAGGTTGTGCGCCTATCGGGCATCAATATCATTATTGATAAAGATGACTATCCGTTGCAAATTAAGGTAGCCTCGTTGCCTAATGCACGTCTTCAAGTCTATTTCATGGAAAATGAAGACTATTTTAAGCGCAAAGCAGTGTTCCGTGATGACCAAGATGTGTTTTTTGACGATAATGCAGACCGCACTGTCTTCTTTTGCAAAAGTGCCTTAGAAACCGTTAAAAAATTTGGTTGGCCTCCGCACATCATTCACTGCCATGGCTGGATGACCTCACTAATACCGCTATTCTTAAAAACTGCTTACAGACGTGAGCCTGTTTTTAACTACTCTAAAGCCATTTATACGGCACAGGCATCGCAGTTTGAAGAAAAATTAAGCCCTAATTTACTCAAAAAGGCTTTAATATCTCCGGATATAAAGGAATCAGATTTAGATGCTCTTCTACCCTGCACTAATGATGCGCTTACAATATGCGCATCACGTTTTGCAGACGTGGTTATCAATGGGTCGGAAGAGTTGAGTGAAGAAGTAAATTCCGAACTCATTGGTATGAAATATAAAACCATAGTTCCTTATCAAGAAGAGTGGAAAGAAGATGTATCAAGCCTTAAAGAACTCTATAAAACCGTTATAGAAGAAGTACAATAACCCATATTCATTGTTTACATAAAATAACAGAGCTCTTCATTTTGAAGTACCTTATACCTACAACAACATACCTATTAGTAGCCATCGCCATTATATGGCTTGGCTTGGCTGGGTGTAAAGAAAATACGCTTATCAACTCGTCTATTGTACCCAATAACGATTCAACGTCTTTACAATCTATAACTTTAGGTTGCATAACTCATTCTTTTTTTGACAAAGATGTGGTAACATCAGTAAACATATCGGGTATTAACGTAAATCAAGCTGTGGGTTGTATGCAGGACTCCTTTTTTGGCGGTACTGTAGCATCTACCTACTTTCAGTTGTTGAACCCTAACATTGGGGCAGCCCCATTTGATACCACCTACCATTTTGACTCTGCCTTTCTGTTTATACCCTATTCAGGCTTTAGCTATGGCGATACATCTGACTACAATGCCACGCAAACCTACCAAGTATATACCCCGTTAGATACTTTAGGATATAGTACCTACTATTATCCTGATGCCTACAAAACAATGGATATGACCAATCCATTAAGCGACCCCATCACAGTAAATGTACATAACTTGGCAGACTCAGTTACAATAAATGGCAAAAAATATAGCCCCGGATTAAGGTTAAAGCTAAAAGTGCTACCTACGCTTTCTAAAATTAATCATGCTTTATTTTATAGTCAAAACGCTGATAATAAAATACAAGCCTTTATAGATGATTTTAAGGGTATATGCCTTCGCCCTGCCGATACGCGCAGTACCGGTAAAGTTATCCCCTATTTTAGGCTAAACGGCTCTACACTGTATGAAGAGGCTGCCATAGTGTTGCATTACCACCGCATTGGTGATGCCGATACGGTATTAGAATATTTTCATGGTAGAAGCTATTGTGCCCACTTTAACAGTATCACAAAATCCTATTCCCGTAGCCCTGTAAACGCACTTTATACCTCTACACAGGTGAATGACAGTATAGTGGCTATTCAGAATATGCCTGGTAGTAGCATAGATGTGGTAATACCGGATATTAACAAAATACCCAAAAACGCGGTAATCAACAAAGTAGAACTCCAAATTTCCTTTTTACCATCTTATAATAACACAAAATATGCCCTCCCGCAACAGCTTTTTGTTACCGGTATAGGCAATGGTACCTACCCGGCGGGCATACCAGCAGGTTCAAAGTATGATATTGAAGACAGAAAGCCCATCACAAGCCTATCTCCCTACTCTATATTAGACGGTAATTCCCACGCCTTGGGGTCTCCGGCAATCACCACTTATACCATAGGAATACCACGCGAATACATGGCTTCTTTGGCGGCTCAAAACAATAGCTTACATTTGCAGGTGCATGGCTCGCAGGTTTATTATGGAGCTTTGAGAATGCTGGCTGCGGGAGGAAGTTACTCTAATCCCCGCTACCAAACAAAACTCTTCATTGTTTACTCAACTATTAAATAAATTTTTTATAATATGTGTGGAATTGTTGGATACATAGGAAATAGAGAAGCCTTTCCAATACTTATTAAAGGATTAAAGCGGTTGGAATATCGCGGCTATGATAGTGCGGGTGTAGCCTTAGTAAATGGCTCAATGCACATTTTTAAGAAGGCGGGTAAGGTTGTTGACTTAGAAAAAATAGTTGACCTAACTAAAACTTCTGCTACTGTAGGTATTGGGCATACCCGTTGGGCAACGCATGGCGAGCCTAATGACGTAAACGCCCACCCCCACATCTCCCAATCAGGCGATTTGGCTATTATTCACAACGGCATTATAGAAAATTACGCTTCTATAAAAGAGGAACTTACCAAAAGGGGCTATACCTTCAAGTCAGACACCGATACCGAAGTGTTGGTAAACCTTATAGAAGAAGTACAAAAAACAGATGATACCTCTTTAGACAATGCAGTACGCATAGCACTAAACGAAGTAGTAGGGGCTTATGCTATTGTTGTGCTAAACCTAAACAATCCTGACCAGATTATAGCTGCCCGTAAAGGTAGCCCTTTGGTGATAGGCATAGGTGAAGACGAGTTTTTTGTAGCCTCTGATGCGTCTCCTATTATAGAGTACACTAAAAATGTAGTTTACTTAGACGACCAAGAGTACGCCGTAATAAACCGTAATGGGCAGTATGCCATACGTACATTAGGCAATGTTGAAAAGTCGCATGAAATTCAAAAGTTAGAATTTTCTTTAGAGCTAATAGAGAAAGGTGGTTTTGAACACTTTATGCTTAAAGAAATATACGAACAGCCTAAAGCTATTGCCGACTCGCTACGTGGTAGAATGAATGCTATGCAAGGCTGGATACGCTTAGGAGGCATTAACGAATATATTAAACGCATAGACAATGCGTCTCGCATTATTATTACCGCCTGCGGCACTTCATGGCATAGTGGGCTAATAGGCGAATACATTATTGAAGACCTTGCCCGCATCCCGGTAGAAGTGGAGTATGCTTCTGAATTTAGATACCGTAACCCCATCATTGGTGAAGATGATGTGGTAATAGCCATTTCACAATCCGGTGAAACCGCTGATACCTTAGCCGCTATAGAACTTGCCAAAGAACGCCGTGCCCTCATATATGGTATATGCAATGTGATAGGTTCTTCTATTGCACGTGCTTCCCACGCAGGTAGCTATACCCATGCAGGACCGGAAATAGGCGTGGCTTCCACTAAAGCCTTTTGTACGCAAATATCCATTATCACGCTTATTGCTTTGCAGATAGCAAATGTTAAAGGCACATTACCTACTACAAAGCTCCGTCAGTTGCTTTATGAAATAGAGCAGATACCGCGCAAAATAGAAGAAGCCTTAGCCACAGACTCAGTAGTGAAAGAAATTGCAGCCATATACAAAGACGCTACCAACTTCCTTTACTTAGGCAGGGGCTATAACTTCCCTGTAGCATTGGAAGGAGCCTTAAAGTTAAAAGAAATATCTTACATCCATGCAGAAGGCTACCCCGCTGCTGAAATGAAGCACGGACCTATTGCATTGATAGATGAAAATATGCCGGTTGTGTTTTTAGCAACCAACAAAAGTGCTTATGAAAAAATAGTTTCCAATGTGCAGGAGGTAAAAGCCCGCAAAGGCAAAATTATTGCCGTAGTGCACAAAGGCGACACCCATATCAGAAGCCTTGCCGACCACATTATAGAAGTGCCGGAAACAGACGAATTATTGTCTCCATTAGTAACTATAGTGCCATTGCAGCTTTTAGCCTACCATATTGCCATTATGAGAGGCTGTAACGTTGACCAGCCACGCAATCTTGCCAAATCGGTAACTGTAGAATAACCCCTGTTGTTTTTTTAGCCATTTAGTATAACTTTTAAGTAATTTTATGCCATATTTATTCACCTCCGAATCAGTATCGGAAGGTCATCCCGACAAAATAGCCGACCAAATATCCGATGCCTTAGTAGATAACTTCATAGCTTGGGATCCGCAATCAAAAGTAGCTTGTGAAACTTTGGTAACCACCGGCTTGGTGGTGCTTGCAGGCGAAGTGAAATGTAGCACCTATATAGATGTGCAAACCATTGCTCGTGATGTTATCAAAAAAATAGGCTACACCAAAAGCGAATATAAGTTTGAAGCCGAAAGCTGTGCGGTAATATCAGCCATACACGAGCAATCGCCTGATATTAATCAGGGTGTGGACAAAAAGAACAAAGAAGAACAGGGTGCCGGAGACCAAGGCATTATGTTTGGCTATGCTACCAGCGAAACAGCCGACTATATGCCCCTCGCCTTGCACTTAGCACATAATCTGCTTTTAGAACTTTCTGCTATACGCAAAGAAGGCAAGCAAATGCTATACCTGCGCCCCGATGCTAAAAGCCAAGTAACGCTTGAATATGACGATAACAACAAGCCTGTGCGCATAGATACGATTGTTATATCTACCCAGCACGATGACTTTGCCGAAG
>RGMU01000076.1 GCA_010021705.1 Chitinophagia bacterium
GGTGGCACCGCTCATGGCTTGTTCTTTTAGGGCTTCGGTGGTGGTTACGCGGGTTACCATTGCAATGTCTGCTATCTGATTGCAAAAGTCAATAAACTCTTGGTTTTTGGCAACGAAGTCGGTTTCTGAGCTAAGGTTTACAATAATGCCATAGCTGTTGTCGTCTGATGCTTTCGCTATCACAACGCCTTCTTTGGCTTCTCTGTCGCTTCTGTTGGCGGCTACTTTCTGACCTTTTTTGCGCAAATAGTCTATTGCGGCTTCAAAATCGCCATTACTTTCTGTTAATGCTTTGCGGCAATCCATCATGCCGGCTCCCGTTTGCTGACGCAGCTTGTTTACTTCTGCTGCTGAAATAGCTACTGAACTCATAGATATTGTAAATTAAAAATATACCTGCTTAAAAATTTTGAGCGAAGGTACACAATATTATCATAATAGCCTCATAAAGAGGCTACTATGTGGAAAAGATTATTTTGTGTAATTGTAGGGTTGGGGGAGGGCTTATCTACCCGGGGGTCTGCTTCCGCCACTACCACCCGGTCTGCTTCCACCGCCACCGCCTGGTCTGCTTCCAGCGCCGCCGCCTGGTCTGTTACCACCGCCGCCTGGTCTGTTTCCGCCACCGCCTGGTCTGTTTCCGCCGCCACCGCCCGGTCCGCGATTTCCGCCGCTACCACCCGGTCCGCGATTTCCGCCACTGCCGCCTGGTCCGCGACCTCCGCCACCGCGTTGGTTGCCGGCAGAGTCTGCACCTACAGATACTGCGCCGCGGCTTCTGCCTTTACGTCCTTCATCACTGTCTTCATCATTCATGTCTATGTTTGAAGATGATTCGTGCATATCTTCACCGCTTTCTTCTTCATTGTCTTTGGCTATTGACTTTTCGCTCAAGCCTTCTTTGATAGCAGCGGTAATGTAGTTGGTAATTATGGCTATAGATTTTGTAGCGTCGTCATTGGCAGGAATGGCAAAGTCCACTTTGGTAGGGTCGCTGTTGGTATCTACCATTGCAAAAGTGGTGATGCCTAACCGCTTAGCTTCTGCAAGGGCAATGTGTTCATGGCTGATGTCCACTATAAACAATGCTGCGGGAACGCGTGCCATTTGTGAAATACCGCCAAGCACTTTTTCCATTTTGTCTTTGCTGCGGGTAAGTGTTAGGCGTTCTTTTTTGGTTACGCTGTCTAATGTACCGTCTTCCAACATCTTTTGAATGCTAAGCATTTTTTTAACGCTCTTTCTGATAGTTTGAAAGTTGGTTAACATACCACCTAACCAGCGCTCTGTAACAAAAGGCATGTTAACGCTGGCTGCTGCTTCCGCTACTATTTCTTTTGACTGCTTTTTGGTGGCAACAAACATAATTTTCTTACCACTTTTGGCAATCATTTTTAGTGCTGTTGCTGCCTCATCTAAGCCGGTAATGGTTTTGTTAAGGTCTATAATGTGAATGCCGTTTTTCTCGGCAAATATGTATGGGAGCATTTTTGGGTTCCACTTTTTCTTTAAGTGTCCAAAGTGTACGCCGGCTTCTAACAGTTGTTGTTGTAATGATTTATTTTCTTCCATATAGTTATGGTGTGTATATATTGTTGGATGAAATAATAAAGAATATAATAGTAATAAAGATTAACGTTTAGAGAACTGGAAGCTACGGCGGGCTTTACGCTTACCAAATTTCTTACGTTCAACAGAGCGGCTGTCGCGGGTCATTAACCCTTGTTTTTTCAATAGCGGGCGATATTCGGGGTTAATTTCGCACAATGCGCGAGCAATGCCCATTTTAATGGCTTCTGCTTGTCCTTTCTGACCGCCGCCTTTTACGTTCACTACTAAGTCAAAAGAAGTAAGGCTTTCTATTGTTTTTAATGGAAGCTCTACTTGGTTTTGAAGATACATAATAGGGAAATATTGCTTATATTCCTTATTGTTTACTACTATATTGCCGGTGCCTTTGCTAACATATACTCTTGCTACGGCTTCTTTACGGCGACCTACGGCATTGGTTTGTTTTTCCATTTGCTAATAAAATGTATAATTTGATTTATGGCTGGTTTTTAACGGGAAATAGGAAGTTCTTTGGGCATTTGAGCTTGGTGGGGGTGTGTGGCTTCTTCATACACAAACAGCTTTTTTGCCATAGCCCTGCCTAATCTGTTTTTCGGTAGCATACCTTTAACGGCACGCTCTATCATTACATTAGGGCGGCGTTGGCGCAAGGCACGTGCCATTTCCACTTTTCTACCTCCGGGATATAAAGAATAGGTTTGGTATTCTTTGTCTTCGTTTTTGTTGCCGGTAAGTATAGATTTGCCGGAATTAATAACAATCACATAGTCTCCACAGTCAAAGTGGGGAGTGTAGTATGGCTTATGTTTGCCTCTTAGCGTAAAGGCTATGTTGCTGCACAATCTGCCTAATGTTTGGTTGGTGGCATCTACCACATACCAGTCGCGCTTCACTATCTTTTCATTGGCAGACTGGGTTCTAAAACTTAAATGTCTCATTTTGTTATTTATTCTGTATAATTAAATTATAATAACCGTGTTGCTTTATGGAATGGGTATGTGAGCTACAATCCGCAGGTTGTTGACGCTATAATACACACCTCCAATAATTTGGGCTGCAAAGGTATACCAACAAATTATTTCCACCAAATATTTTTCGCACTTTTTTTGAAAATGTACGTTTTATACCCTGATAATCAGGTGTTTTTTCGCCTAATTTTTATTATCACTTAAAAATATTTCTTCTGATTACATCTTTACCGGCATTTTATTGTAAATATTGGTAACTACTATTTTAGGGGAGGGGGCACTACACAAAATGAGAATTAACCCATACAATTAAAAAGATTGGTTTATAAGTAGTACTTTTGTGGGAAATACAGATTGATATGCCGCACTATTACGCATTAGGTAATATTCCCGCCAAACGTCATACCCAATTTTTGAAGCCTGACGGTGGTTTATATGCCGAACAGCTGTTTAGCACAGAGGGCTTTTCTTCTAATTATTCGCTGTTGTATCACTGCCATGAACCCACTTTAATTATTCGTACCGAAGAGCCAATCGACATATCGCCCAAGCCTGCCAACGATAATATATTAAAGCATCGTTGCTTTAGAGGCTTTAATATAGCCCCGCAGGCAGAATACTTGCAAAGCCGCAAAGTGGTGTTGTATAACAATGATGTGCACATTACTTTGGCTGGCCCGCAAGGTGGATTAGGGCAAGATGTGTTTTTTAAGAACGCAGATGCCGATGAGGTTATTTTTGTGCATGAGGGCACGGGCACGCTTAAAACACAATATGGACAACTGCCTTTTAGCTATGGCGACTATATAGTGGTGCCACGCGGTACAATTTATCAAATAGAATTTAACACTATCAACAATCGTTTGCTCATTACGGAATCCTTTAGTCCGATAACTTTTCCTAAGCGGTATTTGAGCAAATATGGTCAGCTATTAGAGCACAGCCCTTTTTGTGAAAGGGACATTAGAAAGCCGCAAGATTTACAAACCATAGACCAACAAGGCGAGTATAAAATTATTACAAAAAAGAAGGGTAAGTTATACCCAATATGGTATGGCTATCATCCGTTTGACGTTATAGGCTGGGACGGTTGCGAATATCCTTATATATTCAGCATCCACAACTTTGAACCTATAACGGGTAGGGTGCACCAACCGCCTCCGGTTCACCAAACGTTTGATGCTCACAACTTTGTGATTTGCTCTTTTGTGCCGCGTCTGTATGACTATCACCCGCAAGCCATACCTGCACCCTACAACCACAGCAACATAGACAGCGATGAGGTGTTATATTATGTGGACGGCGACTTTATGAGCCGTAAACACGTGGAGCGAGGCATGATAACGCTACACCCCTCCGGCATTCCGCATGGACCTCACCCCGGCACCGTGCTAAAAAGCATTGGAGCTAAAGAAACCCGCGAATTAGCAGTAATGATAGATACTTTTCATCCTTTAATTATGAGTACCGAAGCTGTTATGTTAGAAGATGAAAGCTACATTAACAGCTGGCTATAGAAGCAAAAATTGTTAGTTCATAAATATTTTTTTGTATGTTAGAAACAATGACTACAAGCCAAAAAATGACTTTGGCAAAAGACTTTTTACCTATCAACGGTACCGACCACATAGAGTTATATGTGGGTAATGCCAAGCAGGCAGCGCATTTTTATAAAACAGCCTTTGGCTTTCAATCATGCGCGTATAGCGGTCCGGAAACTGGAGTAAAAGACCGTGCCTCTTATGTGTTGCAGCAGGGCAAAATAAGACTTGTGCTTACTACGCCGCTAAAATCAGAACACCCCATTACAGCGCATATAGCCAAACATGGCGATGGCGTAAAAATATTAGCCCTATGGGTGGACGATGCCTGCAAGGCTTATGAAGAAACAACAAGCCGCGGTGCCAAAAGCTACATGGAGCCTACCACCCTTACCGATGAGCACGGCGAAGTGAAAATGAGTGGTATTTACACCTACGGAGAAACAGTTCACCTATTTGTAGAAAGAAAGAACTACAACGGTGTGTTTTTGCCGGGTTATAAAGAGTGGAAAAGCAGCTATGCACCGGAAAGCACGGGCTTGCTACACGTTGACCACTGCGTGGGTAATGTGGGCTGGAATAGAATGAACCCTACCATAAAATGGTATGAAGACGTGATGGGGTTTGTGAACATACTTTCGTTTGACGATAAGCAAATAAATACCGAATACTCTGCCTTAATGAGCAAGGTAATGAGCAATGGTAATGGATATGTTAAATTTCCGATTAACGAACCCGCAGAAGGCAAAAAGAAATCTCAAATTGAAGAGTACCTTGACTTTTATGAAGGTGAAGGCGTGCAGCACATTGCCGTAGCCACTAACAACATTATAGACACCGTGAAGGCACTAAAAAGCAGGGGGGTAGAGTTTTTAGACGCACCGCCCAATGCTTATTATGAAGACTTGATAGCACGGGTAGGCAAAATAGATGAAGACATAGCAGCATTACAGGAATTGGGTATTCTGGTGGACTGCGATGAGGAAGGCTATTTGTTGCAGCTATTCACCAAGCCGGTAGAAGACCGTCCAACGCTGTTTTTTGAAATTATACAGCGCAAGGGTGCTCAAAGTTTTGGTGCCGGCAACTTTAAGGCATTGTTTGAATCCATAGAAAAAGAACAAGCCAAAAGAGGCAATTTATAAGCCATTTACCACCATATAACTCTTAATGAGTACATTTTCGTTTAACTATTCTACAGTCAACAAGGCTTCTTTAACACCGCAATATGCAACGTTGCTGTTGCGTGCCGAAGAAGCCTTGTTGCTGTCTTATTCGCCCTATTCGCGCTTTAGGGTGGGGGCAGCCTTGTTGCTGGCAAACGGGAGCTACCGTTTGGGCGCAAATCAGGAAAATGCCTCTTACCCTGCCGGTATATGTGCCGAAAGGGCAGCCATTGCGGGCATAAACCCGCTTAATCCTGAGCATAAAATAGTGGCAATAGCCATCACCTATTCCACAGAGGGGCATTTTGACAGCCCCGTTGCACCCTGCGGAATATGCCGGCAGGTGCTGTTAGAAATTGAACACGCACAGCAATCAGCCATTGAAATTTACCTGTCTTCACCATCAGGCAGGGTGCTTAAAATAGACACCGCAGAGCACCTATTGCCCTTTCATTTTAGCAAAGGGAATTTAGATTAATTATTCTTTACGCTTTCCCACTCTTGGGTTTGGTGGTTGTATTGCTTAATAGGCTTTGCCGGGTTGCCGCCGGCTACGGTATAGGGTGGGATGCTTTTTGTAACCACCGACCCTGCTGCTATCACGCAATGCCTACCAATGGTAACGCCTGCCGTTATCACCACATTGGCTGCTATCCAACTGTCTGCTTCTATCACTATGGGCTTGGTAGTTACGGGCTGGTCAACAATGGGGGTGTTAATATCTTTATATTCATGGTTTAGCCCGCTTGCCACTACATTTTGCGCAAAAATTACGTTATCGCCAATGCTAACGGGTCCTATAATCACATTTCCCATTCCTATAAGCGTATTATCGCCTATCACCACATCGCCCACGCCATTGTTAATGGTGCAAAAGTCTTCTATCACGCTGTTTTTGCCTAAGCTAAAGGCATTAAACGGTAACACATCTATGCGGGTACGCCGCCTTATTTTTGCCCCTTTGCCGTATTTATGGAGTAGTGGATTAACTATCAGTTGAACCCATAAGCGGGGGCGGGCTTCGCCGGAGGGTATGAGCATCCAATGAACCAATTTTTTTAACTTAGCATTGCCCTTAATAACCGAAGCTATACCCATAAAGCGCGTAATTATGGCTGCAAATGTAATTATATCCCGCCAATTCCGCTATAATGTGTTAATTGTGAACATAAAACTAAATTATTGCGCGCATAATTAACATTAATGCATAGATTATTTGTTTATTTGCATGGTATTTTGATACACAATTTATATCGTAACTATTATTTTAGCTTGCACTACAAGGTTATACCCATACTAATAGGCATATTTTTGTTATCAGCACATGGTTTGCAAGCACAGCAAACCATGATGACAGAGGTGTCTATACCCTATATGGAAAAGCTGGTAGCATATGCCAAAGCTAACTATCCGCGCGTGCAAGCCTTAGAACATAAGCTAAAAGCCACCAAATATGCCTATAGCCGCAGCAAGCTGGCATGGGCGGAAGTGATAGGTTTTAACTATTTATACAGCCCCTCTAATACCGTTACCATAGACAGTGCAAGTACAAAAACTTATGCTTTGGTAAGCTCCCGCACCTTAACCGGTTATCAATTAGGTATAAATGCTAATCTTGGTTCTTTATTAGGTAAAATGGGTACTACAAAAATACTCAAAGAAGAGATGTATATTGCAGAGTTAGATATTGATGAGTATTTTATAAAGTTGGAAAGCGAAGTTAAACAACGTTATTATAATTATGTGGTGCGAACCGTTATATTAAGCCACAAATCAAAGGCAGAAATAGAAGCTGAAAGTTTAAGTAAGCAAATAAAATATAAATTTGAAAAAGGCGAAGAAACTTTGGAAAACTATAGCAAGGTAATGACCAATTACTATGCTGCAGTGCAAACTAAGTTGGAAGCTGAAGGGGATGTAATGCGTGCAAAATGCGCCTTAGAAGAAGTTATTGGCGTTAAATTAGAGCAAATAAAATAAATGGAAGGCGTAAAATTCTTTAATCTGCTTAAAAAGCAAAAATTTACCCTTATTGCAATACCAG
>RGMU01000077.1 GCA_010021705.1 Chitinophagia bacterium
CGCTATTCAGCCCCGAATTTTTGTACGTTACCACACCACCTATACCCAAATAAAAGCCCAATTTTATAATTTCTTTAGCTTCTTCAAAAGAGCCGGAAAAGCAATGAAAAATACCCGTTAGACTGCCGTCCTGCTGCTCTTTAATCAGCTTTATGCAGTCTGCTGTGGACTTTCGGCTGTGTAGTATCACCGGCAAACCATATTGCCGGGCATAGCCTATTTGGGTGCGTAATGCGTCTTTTTGCTGCTCAACGTAGGTAAGGTCCCAATGATAATCTAACCCCACCTCTCCTATGCCATAGTATTTGCGCTTACTTAAATGCAGTGCCACTTGCTCCAATTCCCACTTATAGTTTTCCTTTACATAGCATGGGTGTAAGCCCATCATAGGCAGGCAGTTTTGTGGAAAACTATCGGCTACGGCAAGCATTGGCTCTATGGTTTCGCTATCACAGTTGGGCATATACATTGTATGCACACCTGCCTCAATAGCCCGCTGAATGTGCTGCGGGTCTATGGTTAACTGCGGGTCGTATAAATGCGTGTGCGTATCTATATACATTAGGCAATATATTTAAGATTATTCAGCAATAGTTTAATGTCTTGCAAAGGTGAGTAATGCTGTGCATAAGCCATGTTTAGCTGCCCTACCACTTCCGGTTCCGGGCTATAGTCCGGCAAAATGTTATAGGGAAATAGCACCCCCTTTTTGATTTTAGGTAGTGCCGTTTCCGTGTGCGGCGCATACCCAATCCAAGTACTAATACCCGCTAACACAATAAAACTCTTTGCTATTATTTTGTAAAAATTCCTGTATTTAATGAGCAACAGCGGCGTAGCTAACAGCAACACCAATGCCATTATTATGTCTATCATGCGCTTGCTTCTTAGCTTATCTTGCTCCGCTAATTTATACCGTTTGTCTATAGAATAAATATCACCGGAGGTGTGGCTGCTATTACTGCCCACAAAGCTGCCGCTACCTATCAGGTGAATTTTATATTCATAGCCCGCCCCGCAAGCCTCCATTTGCCTAAACATAGTAGCATAGCTAATATCACGCATACAAAATATAACCTCTTCAATGCCCGCCATAAACAGTATTTTACGGAGGTTAGGTAGCGTATCTAAGGCACTATGCGTGTTGGTATTACCCGTTTCAATTCGCCCTGCCAATTCAGGTGGGTAGGGCACTTTTTCCAATAAATTGGCAGCCACAGCATAATCCTCTTGCGAACCTACAATTACTGCCTTTTTAGGTAGCTTATTATAGGGTATGTATTTAAGAATGCCTAATCGGTACAATATTTCGTGCATGGCTATCAGCAGTGCCGTGCCCGATATGCCGGTAAGCAGTATTATGGCTCTTGAATAGCGAAGTTCAGCAGGCAGCAAACCATAGTAAGCTAACGTGGCTATAGTGCCTATTGCCATGCCGCGTACCACCTTCAGCGCACTATAAGGATTGTCGTAAGCATTGTTAAAAAATAACGATAATATCCAAATAAGAATGTATGCCGGAAATGTGGCATAAACCGATGCCGCAGGTATAGGCAAAGCACCTATCACCTGATTTACCCAAAAATCTTTTACCACCATTAAGGTAGCAAGCAGCAACACGGCATCAGGCAGTGGCATGTGTAGAGCTTTAAGTGTTGCTTTAAATATGCCTAATAATGCCCTGACAGCTATGCCTATTTTAATAATAAAAATGAATAACTGCGCGTCCTTTTGGCTATAATGCTTTTTTACAAATGTAATAAGTGCTTCGTTAAATATCCTGATGTAGGTAAGCGTCATTTTGCGGGTACTTTCGCCCTTATAGTGAATCAGATTTACCTCCGGATAATAAATGTTTTGATAACCCGCTTTGTTAATTCTATATGACAGGTCAACATCTTCGCAATACATAAAGTAGTCTTCGTCAAATGCACCGCCTATTTTATCTATCACATCTTTGCGCACCAGCATACAGCAACCCGAGAGCACTTCTACTTCTGCCACCTCATGCTCTTTAATATGCACCGCATAATAGCGGTTAAAATAGGCAGAACGCGGAAACAGCTTGTTGATACCCGTAGTCTTAAACAGTGCCACCGGCAGGGTAGGGAAGCCCTTTTTAGCATCAGGGGCAAAAATGCCCTTGCCGTCAATAAGCCGAGGACCTAAAGCTCCCGCTTTAGGGTGGCTTTCCATGTAAGCTATTGTTTTGTCAAAAAAGTCTTCGGGCATCACTGTATCAGGGTTTAAGAACAAAATGTACTTACCCGTTGCTATTGCCACGCCTTGATTGTTGGCTTTGGAAAATCCGGCATTCGCTGTATTCGCTATTAGCTTTACGCCCGGAAACTTGCTTTTCACCATTTCACAACTACTGTCTGCCGAGTTGTTGTCCACCACTATCACTTCAACGGCATGGCTGTTTATGGCTCTGTAAATAGAATGCAGGCATACTTCTAAAAAGTATTTTACATTATAGTTAACTATTATTACAGAAACTTGCATCTATTCTATACGCGGTGGTAATATTACGCATAATTTGAATTATTATTTTGTATTAAGCGTAATATTAAGTAGAAAAGGGATTAGAGTTTATTCAGGTGGCTGATAACAGTGTCCGCTCGGGCATCTAAAGAGTGTTCGGCAAGTGCGCGTTTATAGCCCGCTTCTTTAATTTGTTCTCTTAAAGCCGGATGGGCTAAATATTTTTGCACTTGTGTTGCCATTTCTTCTGTTCCTTCAAAATAGGCACATTCTTTCTCTTCTATAAAGCATTTAAGAGATTCTTCGTTCCTTTCATGTAACATAAAGCCCGCCGCACCCGGAATGTGAAAGGTACGCGAAGTAATTAAATCGCCGGAAGACGAACCTACCCGCTGCTCCGATAATATGCCTAAGTTAATAGTACTACATTGTATTGCCAACGAATATATATCGCCTAAAATTTGCGTGCCTTGTATATAAGGCGTTATGGAATCTGTTACTGACTTATTCCATTGTTCGCCCCATATTTTGAGCTTTAAGGTAGGTATTTGCGCTATAAGTGCAGCTAACCACTTCTCTTTTTTAGGCGACCATGTGCCTATAAAAGACGCATCGCAGCCATATTGGTTCAATTCTTTAGGCGTAATGGGTAAAGGTCGGTGTATTTCAGGGTCATAGCCATGCGGTATAAACACAGAATTAGTAACACCGTATTTGTCCTTCATATCCTTAATGCCAAAGGTTTTGGTCGTAAAAATAAGCTCATAATGTGGTATGGCTTGAGGAAGATAACCCCCATGTGCCGTAGTACTAACATCGGGGAAAAACATCACCAAACGCGCTCCTTTTTTGCGAGCATATTCTAAAGTTGCGGGCTTTACAAACGCCCCCTTATATACGAACAAAATATCAGGCGAAAAAATATCAATTTTTTTTACTATCGTTCTGTTGTATTCTTCTATTTGCAGTGGGCGAATAAGCCGCTCTGCTATCTTGGTTTTTAGGTCTTTTGCTGTTAGACTAATATGGTAAAATTCGTCAATTACTTCAATTAAGCAGCCTTTACGGCTCATGGCTCTAAACAGCCCTCCTGCATTGCTACCACGCCATAACGGACCGACCATTACTAATTTCATAATTATTGGAAGTATTAGTTTTTAATTATTTTCGGTAAGAACCAATTTAATGTAATGAATATTAGATATACCGATAAGAATGTTACTACAATTTGTAAATCACCCGCAGGTCCATAAAAGGAATACAATAGAAGATAGCCCCCATAAAGCGTACCCAAAAAGTTATAATTAGAAGTGTAAAAATTTACCGAGTTCCAAAGTGCAGATATATATCCCCCAAAGAAAAAGCAACCGATTACCAATCCAAACCAGCCAAAATCTAAATAAAAGTGACCCGGTATAGTCATATTAATAGAATTGTTAATACTTCCTTGGTCATCTACGTATGCAGCACCAATTTCTACGGCAAACCATGCTCCTAAGCGTATGGCAGGTTTATCAGGCCATAAAAATCTTGGTATAAGGGCAACCAATACCGGCGTTATGGCAAGACCGTCATAAAACCCCTTACTTTCCGTAAGTCCCACAATATTGCTGGTTTGAGCAATCACGGCAAGTCTCTCTGTTAAGCTTTGTTGTTTATCTACTTCATCTACCTCGCCCTCCGATTCATCCATTGTGATACCTTCCATCACATAATCTCCTTCCTTTTGTTCGCTAAAATACTCCTTTTCCAAAGCCACGCTGAAGTTTGCTCGGTAGTTACCTAATGTGGAAAATATATTTACAAATATGATACTTACAAATATAAACGGCAACATATCAGGAGAAACTAATGCTCCAATTTTACGCTTTCCTACCGCATATCCAATGAATAATACTATGGTTGGAATAATTAGCTCAAACCGCAGATATGCCACATATATTGCTAATATAGTTTGTACAATATGTAGCGTAATCGCATATATCATGTATGTTTTGTCATTTTCAGCCCCCCATAGCCGAGAAAAAAATAGAACCCCTATAGTACCGGATAAATATAGTAACTTCAGTAGCGAGCCTAAAAATGAAAGCGATGAAGCGATAAATGGATAGAAAATACCCACAATTAGCGAAAACATAAAAAAAGCACGTGCATTTTTTTTAGATAAATTAAAGGTAAAGGCGGGGAATGATTTTTTAGAAAAGGCTTCATAGCCTATAAAAATAAAGGAACAGCCCACAGCCCAAAGCAAACTGCCATCATCTATATACTTAAATAGAATAAACGCATAGCTGGTATTTAGCCCTAATGCCACATTTTTTACCACAAGTACATTTCCTAAAGATGTTAAACCCACTGCAATATAATATACTACAATAGGAGACATAATTTGGTCAGAAGTAAATACGTGCCTCACTAAGCATATTCCACAGTGTAATACCAATAGATAATTTACCACATCTGAGCCACCATTACCGGTGAAAAGTACGTACAGTAATATGAAAAAAAAGTGTAAAAACATGTATCAGAATGGGTACGTAGGCACTAAAAACGCAAAATTAATAAAATATAGACATTAAGTCCGTTCAAGCCATTTATTAGTCCTTAACTATGGCAATTTTAGCATAATTGAGCATTATTTTTTTAATGCCATGCCCGCTACCAAAGTCTATATTTGCTATGGGGTTGTTGTTTCCGCCTTCTATGGTTTGCACTATGCCATAGCCAAACTTGAGGTGTTCTATTTTCATACCTACTTCAATGGCACTTGCCGGAGATGGCGTAAAGTTGGCATTAGGGGTGTGTGCGGGTGGGGTAGGTTGGCTTGCCTTTTTGGCTTCAATGGGGTTGGTGTAGGTTGGCTGTTTGCCTTTAGCGGTATGGTCGTTATAGTTAGGGCTTTTATTTTTTACTCTACTGCTAAAGTCGTTATCTAAGTTATACCGTGCCCCAATAAAAGTGCTATCTACTTGCTCCTCCGGTATTTCCAATAAAAATCTGCTGGGTTCGTTTTGTATCAATGACCCAAACCTATACCGGCTATTGGCATAAGTAAGCCACAGTTTTTGCTTAGCACGCGTTATAGCTACATAAAACAGTCTGCGTTCCTCTTCCAAGCCCTCCCTGTCATATAAACTTTGACTACTCGGGAAAAGTTGCTCTTCCAACCCTGCCACAAACACACACGGAAATTCCAAACCTTTGGCTGCATGGATGGTCATTAATTTAACGGTATCTTTGTCGGTCTCTTGCTCCGCAACGTCTGTTTGTAAAGATATTTCTTGCAAATAGCGTCCTAAACTCTTGTCGGTCAGGTCGCCGTCTTCATCGGGTGTAACGGTAAATTCTTTAATAGAATTTAACAACTCTTGCAGGTTTTCATACCTTGCCAATCCTTCTGCTGTTTTATCGTTATATAACTCCGCATTCAGCCCGCAATGCTTTGCTAACTCTGTGGCTACTTCGTAGGCATTTTTTGTGGTCAGCATAGCCTGAAAGGCTTTTATCATCATCACAAAGTTGTCAATCTTTGCACTACCGCTACCGCGCTCTATCACATTCCAAAATGTTCTGCCTTCTTCTGCCGCTATCACCACTATTTTGTCTATTGTAGCTTTGCCTATGCCCCTTGCAGGGTAGTTAATTATCCGCTTTAGGTTTTCCTCATCACGCGTGTTTACCACCACTCGCAAATAAGCAAGCATATCCTTCACTTCTTTGCGCTGATAAAACGACAATCCACCATAGATTTTATAACGAATATTTAACCGCCGCAAACTCTCTTCAAACGACCTGCTTTGCGCATTGGTGCGGTATAATATTGCAAAGTCATCGTTAGGGTAGTGGTGGCGCATTTGCTGTTCTTTTATGGCATCGGCTACATATTTGCCCTCTTCATTCTCTGTGGCTGTTTGAACAAACTTTATTTTTTCGCCCACGCCATTGCTTGTCCACAGTTTTTTAGGAATTTGTTTTTTGTTAGAGGCAATTACGCGGTTGGCAGCTAATAGTATGGTCTGCGTGCTACGGTAATTTTGTTCCAATTTAATCACCTTGGCATCTTCATAATCTTTGTTAAATTGCAATATATTTTGAATGGTAGCCCCCCGAAACGAATAAATGCTTTGCGCATCATCGCCCACAACGCATATATTCTCGTTCACGGCAGCCATCTTTTTAATCACCTGATATTGGGCTATGTTAGTATCCTGATACTCATCTATGAGTATATACTGAAACTTATGCTGGTATTTTGCCAGTACCTCCGGAAATTTGATAAGTACTACATACATGTTATACAGCAGGTCGTCAAAATCCATGGCTCCGTTTTTATAGCATTGGTTCGCGTATGCTAAATACAGTTCACCCATGCGGGGACGGTTGCTTTTAGCGTCTTCCTGCATTATGGCATAGTCGTTATTGTATTCTTCAGGGCTTATCAGGTTGTTCTTTGCACCGCTAATCCTACCGCTAACCTGGGCAGGTTTGTAAACTTTGTCGTCTAAATTGCGGGCTTTTAATAAGTCTTTTATCACAGATTTGCTATCTTCTCCGTCATAAATAGTAAAGTTGGCAGGATAGCCCAATTTCACGGCATCTACGCGCAGCAAGCGGGCAAAAACCGAGTGGAAAGTACCTATAAAAAGATTGCGCGCTTCGCTTGTGCCTAAAATAGACTCTATACGGTGCTTCATTTCAGCAGCCGCCTTGTTGGTAAAAGTTAGCGCAAGAATGTTAAATGGGTCTATACCGTGTTTAATAAGAAGCTCAT
>RGMU01000078.1 GCA_010021705.1 Chitinophagia bacterium
GGGGGGCATACCTAAAGCCATTCCGCTGAACAGTGTTGACTTTTCTATAGACTTTAACCTTTTGAGAGAGGCTATAGGGGCTAAAACAAAGGCAATTATTGTTAATACACCGCACAACCCCTGCGGAACAGTAATTTCAGAAGGAGATAGAGAAACACTGTATGAGCTTATTAAAGATACCGACGTAGTTATTATAGCAGATGAGGTTTATGAACAGTTGGTATATACGGGCTATACGCACCATAGTTTTTTGGCATACGAGGCACTTAGAGCGCGCACTTTTGCTATTTATTCGTTTGGAAAGGTTTATAATAATACCGGCTGGAAAGTGGGTTATTGTATTGCACCTCCGGCATTTACAAGTGCGTTCAGGAAAATACATCAATATTTAGCTTTTACTACGAACAGTGTTGCGCAATATGCCCTTGCCGTTTATTTAGCTAATCATACCCCTGCCATACCGCTTGTTGCAACCATGCAAACTGCTCGCGACTATTTTTATAATGCCATGCAAGCAACGCCTTTTAAGCTATTACCCATAGCAGCGGGTAGCTATTTTCAATTAGCTTGCTATGAAGGGCTATCCAACTTGGGGGACTTTGAATTTGCGTCTTTGCTGACCAGTAAAATAGGCGTAGCCACCATACCGGTGAGTGCTTTTTATGCCGATAAAACAGATAATAAGCTGTTGCGCTTTTGCTTTGCCAAGAGCAAGGCTACACTGCTAAAAGCAACGGAGTTGCTCCAAAATATTGACGTTTTGGTGTAAGGCGGTTAGTTTTTTATTATTGTAAAAGAGTTGAAAAAATTGTTGATTTCTTCATTCGTTGCTAAATCTCGGCGGGCAATGGCAGTTAAGTCGTAGCGTTTATGGTTGGTAAAGCACTGTTTAACTAAAACTGTAACGTTATTTTTTTCGTCATTGTGAATGATAGCAACACCCGGATAGCCGTTAAAGTTTATAATTTCATCGTGGTATTCTTCAAAGGTAAAATCTTGCTTTCTAAGCGAAATAGAACTGTCTAATGTACGTTTTAGGCTTGTAGAGTCCCGCAGAAAGTTATCGGGACAATCGGTATAACTTACCTGAAATAGCTTAAATTTGCCAATAGAAAGAGCATCCGGCTTCCAAATAATATAATGCACAATTTGCTTGCCAAATGGTGTTTTTTCTACTTGGTTCTTTTTTATAAGCTCTTCAGGCATATTTATGCTAAATCCGCCCTCTACAGACTTATAGGTTTTCCATTTAGTTCCGGTATTCTTACAAGAATTTAATGTTAATAAACAAAAAATTAGAGTTGAGAACGAAGAAATGATATGCTTCATTAAGGAGTAATATAAAAATGGTAACGTACAAATATACATATTTATAGCGGGAGTAAAAAACAATATTACTTTCTTTAGCGGGTTATAAAAGATTATTCTACTTTGGCACGGCTTTTGATATAGATATGTAGCAATTATGCCAATAAACTTAAATTTAATACACGATGCAAAAAAGAACTATGAAGTGGCTGCTATTTGCCACAATGCTGTGCACCATACAGCTATTACCGCTTGTAGGCGGTGGCTTACGTGCTCAAAACGTAACGCTTTCTTATCAGGACTTTTATGACGAACTATCGCCTTATGGGCAATGGGTTTATGACCCTGAATATGGCAATGTGTGGGTGCCGGATGCGGGTTCGGGTTTTCGTCCTTACGGGTCAGACGGATATTGGGCTATGACAGAATATGGCAATATGTGGATGAGTAGTAGCCCCTACAGCTGGGCGGTATATCACTATGGCAGGTGGACGTATAACGGCTATTATGGATGGATGTGGGTGCCCGGCTTGGAGTGGGCACCGGCATGGGTTAGCTGGCGATGGGGCGGTGGCTATTGCGGCTGGGCACCGTTGCCTCCGGGTGTGGCTTTTGGAGCACCCTATAGCTATCCTTATGATTGGTGGATGTTTGTAAGCCCTCGCTATATGTATAGCCCCGGTTGTGCCCGCTATTGGAGAGGTGCAGGTTATAACAGACACTGCCTAAATCGCACCACAATTATCAACAATGTATATATAGACCAAAGCACCCACGTGCATTATAACTACGGTCCCCGAAGCGCGGCTATTCAGGGCTATACTCGCCAACCCGTTACCGTGCACCGGATTAATAATGACGGCAGACGCGGCGCACCCGTAGTATCGGGAAATAGTATAAGTATTTATCGCCCCACCGTACAAAATAGTGCCGATGCTCGCCCTGCACAGGTAATTAATGCGCCACAGCGTATAGGCACACCACAAGCAACCGGTAATAGTACTGCTACGCCCCGCTTTAGAGAAGAGTATACACACACTATGAATAATAATGTTAGCCCTGCTCCGGGCAGAAGTGTAGCACCGGCTACACAAAACACCGCTCCTGCACCCAATGTAACCCGGTACACTAAACCCAATGAACCTGCCATTCAGCGCAACACCCCCGTTAGGCATAACCCCGGTTCTGTGCCAAGTTATGACCAACCTGCGCCCAACACCCGCCCTACCTATACGCCCCCGCAAGCGCATCAAGACGACCATCGTGATGACCCTCCCATTCAGCGCAATGACCCTTCACAAAACTATAATGCGCCGCGCATAGAAAGAGCACAGCCTTCCTACAATCCACCACCGGTGCAGCGCAATGAGCCTTCTCAAAATTATAATGCGCCTCGCATAGAACGCGCACAGCCTTCCTACAATCCGCCACCGGTTCAGCGCAATGAGCCTTCGCAAAATTATAATGCACCACGTGAAAGAGAACGCCCTTCCTACAATCCCCCACCTGTGCAGCGTGAACGCCCCTCTGCACCTGCCCAGCCAAGCAACCCTGCACCACAGCAAAACAACGGTGCACCCTCCGGCGGTGGAAGCCCGTTTAGAAGACGCTAAAATTGTGGCAAATTCATAAAAAAAGCACTATTCACTTGCAAAAGCACGGAATAGTGCTTACCTTTGCAGCCCTGGCAAGTCTTATACAACCAGCTCCTACTGAACTCCCCCAGGACAGGAATGTAGCAAGGGTAGGTGGTTGATGCGGTGTGATGTGAGTAACTTGCCAGTTTTTTTATTTCTTTTATTATAGCATTGCTTCAATAGTTGCTTTTCCATGAAGTTTTTTATAGATACTGCCAATATAGACCAAATAAAAGAAGCACAAGATTTAGGCATTCTTGATGGGGTTACTACCAACCCTTCTTTAATGGCAAAAGAAGGCATAAAGGGCAAAGACGCTATATTTAAGCACTACTACACTATATGCGAAATAGTGGACGGTCCGGTAAGTGCCGAAGTGTTGGGTACTACTTATGACTCCATTATGAGCGAAGGCGAGGAATTGGCTGCCATTCATAGCAATATAGTGGTAAAAGTGCCCATGATAAAAGACGGCATAAAAGCCATAAAAGCCTTTACGGCTATGGGTATCCGCACCAACTGTACGCTTGTGTTTTCAGCCGGTCAAGCCATATTGGCAGCCAAAGCAGGTGCTACCTTTGTATCTCCTTTTATTGGTAGAATAGATGATGGTAGCTGGGACGGTGTGCAGCTTATAGAGCAGATAGTGGACATTTACAATGCACAGGGCTATTTAACAGAAGTTTTAGCAGCGTCTATCCGCAACCCGTTGCACATTGTGCGCTGTGCACAAGCCGGTGCCGATGTGTGCACCTGCCCTTTATCTTCTATTTTGGGCTTGCTAAAGCACCCGCTTACAGATAGCGGCTTGCAACAGTTTTTGAAGGACGCACAAGCCATGCAGTAAGCATGTATATTCCTACAGATACAAATAAAACGGCTGCATAAGCGCAATAAATGCTTGGCTGTATGTGCCGGGTTGGGTGTATAGGCTAAGCTCGTTATGTGTGGGGTATGGGCAAGGCATTGTAGCGTATGTGCTAATAATCCGCTTTACCGGAGAATGCAGAAGGTGCTTTATGTGCAAAGCACTATGTAAATAAAATCCTTTTTTCTGTGATAGATTTTCCATATAAGCATGGGTATCGGCAGGTAGTAATAAAGTAAAACTACCGTTAGGTAGTAGTAGCGTTTGCATAGCGTCTATTAAGGCAGTATAAGTAAGCGAGGTGTCATGCCGGGCAGTAGCTAAGGCGGAATGGGTGTTTTTGAGGCTTTTGATAAAAAAGGGCGGGTTGCAGATAATGGCATCATATTGATAAGGTGGTTTATATTGGCAAACGTCAATGTTGGTTATATGCAGCCGTTTGCTCCATGGGCTTTGCGCTATGTTGTGCATAGCTTGTTGATAGGCATTGGGTTCTATTTCTACGCCATCTATCAGAGCATCAGCAAAACGCTGTGCAAGCATAAGCATAAGTAGCCCTGTGCCCGTACCGATGTCTAAAAAGCGGGATATGGGATTGCCCGACATAGGAGCGCATGCCCCCAATAGGCAAGCATCGGTAGTTACCTTCATGGCGCAGTGTTCCTGCATTATTGTAAACTGCTTAAAGGCAAAATTCCCGCCACTCATAGCCCGGTTGATTTCGCCATAGGCACAGTGTCTAATCCTGCCCAATCTTGGTTTAAGGCTTGATAATAGGCAGTAATGCCTATCATGGCTGCATTGTCGGTGCAGTATTCAAAGGGTGGAATGTAAACAGTTAAGCCTCGTTGGTTGCCGGCTTCTATAAGCGCGTTTCGCCAATAGCTATTCGCTGATACCCCTCCGGCTATGCCCAAATGCGTAATGCCAAGTTGCTTAGCAGCCTTTAGCAATTTTTGCATCAGCATTTGTACAATGGCGTGCTGGGCAGAAGCGCAAATGTCGGCAAGGTTTTGCTCAATAAACTGCGGGTTAGTTTTTTGTTGTTTTTGCAAAAAATATAGAACAGATGTTTTTATACCACTAAAGCTAAAATCATAATCTTTCATTTCGCTTGTAGCAAACTTAAAAGCATGAGGGTTGCCGTTTTTTGCATATTTGTCCACAAGCGGACCTCCGGGATAGGGTAGCCCGGTCATTTTGGCTATTTTATCAAAGGCTTCGCCTGCGGCATCGTCAATGGTTTGCCCCAAAAGCTGCATATCGTGGTGGCTATGGCACACTATAAGCTGTGTATGCCCGCCGGAGGCAGTGAGGCAGAGAAACGGAAACGGAGGCTGTGCGTCAATAAAATGGGCTAAAACATGCGCCCTTAAATGATTAACGGCTATCAAAGGAAGGTTACGGCTTAGGGCAAAGGCTTTGGCAAAGCAAGCCCCAACCATAAGCGAGCCTATTAGCCCCGGACACTGCGTAAATGCCACCGCAGTAATGGCATCTTTAGTGATGCCGGCGCGGGCTATGGCAGTATCCACTACCGGCACAATGTGTTTTATGTGGGAACGCGAAGCCAATTCAGGTATCACCCCACCATATTTAGCATGGTCAACCTGGCGGACTAACACATTACTTTTAACTTTTCCATCAATAAGAATAGCCGCACCGGTATCATCACAGGAGGACTCTATAGCCAATATACAAGCAGCTTGGTTCAAACCTTTCTATTAAGTAATAAGCAATAAAGTGCCAAAAATACATAACAGCGGGTAAAAAACCACAATGTGCGTATTTATAATAAGTTAACATAGCTAAGCCGCTCAAAAATTGGTTATGTGGAAAACTGTGCGTACCTTTGCAGTGAATATATAAAATTGGGTTATCGCTATAAGGCATTATTGTCCTTATAGAGGAAAGTCCGGACAGTATAGAGTAGCGCACTACCTAACGGGTAGGTAGCCTTATAGCAATATAAGGCTAACAGCCAGTGCCACAGAAAATAGCCGCTTGCTGCAAAGTAAGCTACGGTGAAAAGGTAATAGAAATATTACAACAGAGCGTGGTAACATGCTTTTTTGCAGGCAAACCTTGCGCACTGAAATGCCCAATAGGCACACGTTTAAGGGTAACTCGCCCAATGTGTGCGGGTAGGCAGATAGAGAAATTGCGCGAGTAATTTCCGAGATAAATGATAACCGGCTGCTATGTAAAAATAGTGGTTACAGAATCCGGCTTACAGGTTTTTTATATTCGTTTGTTCTATACTGTTCTTTTTATGAGGCTGTTACTATTGTTCTACACTGTTCCTTTTATGATTTGCATAGTTTCTATGTGATTTTATTGTTAACTGTTTTATTTTTCATTTAGAATATCTATTTTTGCACCGTTATGACAAAATATATGAGTATTACACTTACAAAACTCAAATCAGCAGTATTACCATTAGCAGTATTACTTGCCCTTAATTTAATACCCGCTTTAAGCTTTGCGCAAGGTCGTTTTGACATTGACTCTTCCGGTGGTGGTGGTGGTGGTGACATCACAGACGTGCCTGTTGACGGTGGTACATGGCTACTATTAGGTGCCGGTGCTGCTATGGGTATTTACAAGCTCTACAAATTAAACCAAATGAAGGTAGCTAACGCTTAATTGCGTTATTAACTATCCTAAAGATTGGCTCAGTTTAAACGTACCCCTTATGGAAAATCCGCTCATTGCGGATTTTTTTTACCTTTTTGTGCGTATATTAGTTGTTTATTAAGAACTACTGTTAATTATTACAGTTCATTACAGCTATTTTTCAAAATGGTTGCCTATCTTTGTGATTATAACATTCATATTCTTTTACCAAATATAGCAATAAGTGACAATTCCTAAAGGGCATTTGATAGCCGTGGGAGGGGCTGAAGATAAAGGTACCGATTTAGAAAAAGGCATACTTCAGCGCAATAAACTCAATTTTTTTGAATTAGGTATCTTAAAAACCATTACAAGCAATATTCATGTTGGCAATCCCCATGTTGAAGTAATAACCACAGCCTCTGCCATACCTGATGAGGTTGCTGAAAATTACAAAGATGCATTTAAGAAATTGGGTTGCAACAATGTGGGGCGGGTCGATCCAATTCCGCGTTCCTATGTTGTGGGCGATTGGTTTCATCTTCCTGTTCACCGTTGGCGGTGTGACCGGCGTC
>RGMU01000079.1 GCA_010021705.1 Chitinophagia bacterium
GTTTGTGCCTTATATTAATGTGCGCTTCAGTGCCGAAACCGTATCTTCCGTGCTGTTTTTTGCTTTCTATCTTTTGGTTATGCAGCCGTTTGCCGGTAAAAAGGGTGTATGGGGGCATTTATTAGCCGGCTTTTTGGCAGTGTGTGTGCTTTTTATACGGTTGCAGTTTGCATTTGCGTTTTTGCCCATTGCCTTTGTGCTACTGTTCCGCAACAAAACACCATTGGCAGGCTGGGGTAGCCTAATAGCCGGCGCAATAGTGGCTGTGGGCTGCTGCACGGCAATAGACTATTGGCTGTATGGCTGCTACACCTGCACGCCCTACAACTATTTTGACCAAAACATACTCCAAAACAAGGCAGCCGGCTTTGGCACCATGCCCGCTTGGTGGTATATCACCGAGTTTATAGGCAAGGGCGTGCCCCCCATTAGCATTGGGCTTTTAGTGCTGTATGTTTTAGGCACAGCAAAGCAAATAAAGCACCCTTTAGCGCAAATAACATTATTTTTTATATTAGGGCATTGCGCTATTGGGCATAAAGAAATGCGGTTTTTATATCCGGTATTACCGTCTTTTTTGTGGTGTTGCTTTGCCGGATTAGACTATGTTTTACAAACCTATAATGCCAATAAGCCCGTGCTTACCACGCTAAAAGTGTTTACATGGCTTAATATGGCTTTGCTGTGTTTCAGAAGCCTTACGCCTGCCCATGAGCGCATAGCCTACTATTGCTTTATTGACCAATATAGCCGCACTCACCCTACCACAGTGGTGGGCATTGGGCAGTCGCCCTACTTTTTAGACGTGATAGAGCTTAATTTTTACAAGCGCAAAGGCATAGCCATTGCCACCCTGAATACCGAACAACAGCTTGACTCGCTATACCGCCAACACCCGGCCCGCCCTTATCTTTACATCAGCCACACCGCCCCGCTAGACCGCTCATGGCAAGGTTTTAAGGGCGAAAGGCTGTATTCACTTTTCCCCAATTTTATTCTCCAAAACAACTTTAACCATTGGCAAGAAAGGTCTGATATTTGGGCAGTGTATAGGTTGGTGAAGTGAGGGGGGTAAACTAAACGCGCACATTTATGGACAAACAGATTAATTGGTATGATGTAGTTGTAGTTTTTAAGTTGTTCCATAATCATTAACGAACAGCATCTATCATAACGGGTACTATATCAACAGAAGATGACGAGCAAGGATATATAGATGACAAAGCAGCTAAAAAGAAGAAGTAAGCGCACTTTACACTATCTTGCACTTTAAGATGCGCAAACCAACCGACTATATTGTTTTTGGGGCTACACTAATGGTGTATATGGTGGCATTGCTGGTTGTTTTAGGGTGTAACGGGTGGGGCTGCAAGCCAACCGCAAGGCAACGAGCCTACTATAATGCGCTATACAGCAGCCGGTGGAACTTATATACCGGCAACCCGCTAACGCCGGTTTATAACCTTTACCGGCTGAACAACAACCAATGGCAACTTATTGACCTGCGCCCTTTTCAGCCCCAATATTACTTTGGCATAGACAGACGGTATAAAAATATAGACCAAGAGCTAAGCCTTATTTTAGCCGACAGTAGCGTAAAGCCACATCCGGCACTAACGCTAAGCCAACAGTTGCTCAAAACCGCACCGCCAATCTTAACCCTTACCGTTGCTTCGTTTAACTTTGTTACCGTTAAGCACAAGGCATTCCGCCTATTGCGCGGTAAATACATTATTATGGAGCAGCCCCCCATCACGTGGCAGCAAGCCCAAAGCAGCCTATCAGCCTCAGCTATTGTTCACTATTATGCGGTTGATATATGCACGCCTTAAATGCCCTTATTGCCCAACTAAAAGCCGGTAACTGCCACACACCTCTGCTGGCATACTCTCGCTTTTTGCTGGCACTTTGCTTTTTGCTTACGCTCTATTTTAATGACTTGGCTACCCTATCGGTAGCCGATATGCCGGGCTATGCTTCGCACCATAGCGCACCCTTAAAGTACCTTAACTTGTTTTACCTGCTGCCTGCCGGCATAGCCAAAGCTATAGCCATAGCCATACTGTTAGCCACCATGAGCGGATTTTTGCCCCGCATCACGGCATTGCTCCACTTTTGGGTGGCATTTAGTTTATATAATTATATTACTATTATGAACGGAGGCGATAAAATTGCTTATTTGTTTGCGCTACTTCTACTGCCCGTTTGCCTTACCGACCCCCGCCTAAACCAATGGAAGCCACACAACCCCGCCCCGCACAATAGCCTTAACATTATACCTAACCTTGCCATAGTGTTTGTGAAACTGCAAGCAGCATGGGTGTATATAGATGCCGGCACGGCAAAGCTGGCTAACAGCCAATGGCGAGACGGCACAGCGTTGTACTACTACACGTCTCACTACCGCTTGGGTGCGCCGCAATGGCTACGCTCTTTGAACGAATACATTACGCTTACAAGTGCCGGCAGGGTGCTGAATTGGGGCGTGTTGGCATTTGAATTGCTGTTAGGCATAGCCTTGTTTTTGCCCAAGCGGTTTAGGAAAATGTTGTTTATACCTGCGGTGGTGTTTCATTTGCTTATTGCGGTTAATTTTGGGTTAGTCAGCTTTTTTATAGCAATAGCCGGAATGCTAATTTTGTATTTGTTAGTTTAATGGCTTGTTAGGGCTATTGTGCTTTCTCCTATTCCTAAACATTAGCTGCCACAGCTTAGATATAGGGGGATAAGATTATTAACTTTAATACGTAATTTTGGAGCATATTAATAACGGCGTTATGAATTCAAACGAGCTAAGGTGGGTACAGCGATTGGCAAATTATAAAAAAGCACTTGCCAAACTTGGCGAAGCAATAACACAAAATAGTATCCATAGCTTATCGGAGTTGGAGCGAGAGGGTATGATAAAGCGATTTGAATTTACTTATGAGCTTGCTGGAAAACATTACAAGATTTGCTTCATTACAAAGGTTATGACATATCTAGTCTCAAGCCGGTATTAGAACAGGCACTGCAAGATGGCTATATTACCGATGAACTGCAATGGCGCAGGCTGCAAAGGCATAGAAACCTAATAACCCATACCTACAACAGTGAAACAGCGGAAGAGATTGCCGAAAATATTGTAACAGACTACTACGAAATATTACAAAAATTAGCGTTGCGCTTGGAAGAAGAACGGGGCGGTAAGCAAATCAAAATATTTACATAATGGATTACGGACTTTATGATGATGATATACAAAGTATAAAACAAATATTTGCCGCACATCCGGAGGTGGCAGAGGTGATACTGTTTGGCTCGCGGGCTATGGGCAATTACAGACCCGGTTCTGATATTGATTTGGCTATCATGTCCGACTCATTAACTTTAAACACTTTATTGGCATTGCAAATAGAGTTAGAAAATTTAGGCTTACTCTATAAAATTGACCTGCTTGATTATAAAAAAATAAAAGACGCAGACGTAAGAAATAATATACTGTTGAATGGGAAGGTGTTTTATAGAAAAGGAATGTAAGGAGGCTATTATCCTCCAAACCCTTATTAACGACACTGCCCACTATTAGTGATTGGCTTTTTTCATTACAACCTTTACATTGCCGTAAAAGCCGTTTGCCATGCTTTCTATGGTATGCGTTACATCGTTGCCCCTACCTAACTTGCTTGTCCAGTCTCCATTGGCTAACTGGCGAGCGGCGTGGGTGGGGTTATTCTCGCTATCTGCATATATAGCTACCTTTTTATAGTTGCTTTCTAATTCATAATTGTTGCATACTTCATATCCCTTTTTTTGAAATAGAGCTATTAAGGCATTAATAGTAGCTTCTTTGATAACGCTATCGGGCCAATAGGAATATTCGTCAGGCCAGTACCATTTTGTATTGTCTTCATAAGCCCATGCAATACAATTATAAGCATTTGCTTTAGGGCTGGTAATAACAAAAGGTTCAATGTTGGTATTGGGAAATTCTTTAGGCAGTTTTAGCTCTTCGGGCATCTAATTATATTTGTGAAGTACAATCTGCTTTTCGTTAGCCCAATTTAGCCAGTCGTTTATCATTTCTTCTATGTTTCCGCTATGTTCTTTAAGTACGGGGTTTTCTCCGGTAATTTGTTGAAGTGCAAAAAACCAGTGGTTTTGTGTTTGCTCCATATCTTTTAATATAAAGGGCAATACAGGGCTACCTAAACGGATAATGTTAAGGTAAGCGGGGTGGCTAATTATTTTGCTTGTATCCGATAAAAGCAAGGTTTCGTTTTCCCAAATTTCTTTATACTGTAGGAATTTTGCTTCTAAAGATTGAGTGTCAAGAGAAGCGGTTGAGCTTGTTATTTTTCCTAAGCCGTGCCTTGAATGTATAGTAGATGCAGGTCTGCGGCTACTATTAGTTAAGCTCCCTCCGTTCCCCCTTCGGGGTAGGGCAAATGGTTTATTAGACTTGGCAATATAAGGAGGTCTGTTTCTCAAGTGGCTTGAAAATTATTAATTATGCAATATACGGTTTAATACCCATTTTCTTTGTTGTTCCATTGTTAATTCACCCAATTTTCGTATCTTTACCGAGTTATTATGCACTATTACAAACGTTATATAAACATTGACCCTGAAATAAGGAGTGGTAAACCCTGCGTTAAGGGTACGCACATTACCGTATATGATGTATTAAGCTATTTAGCAGCCGGAACTGGTATAGAGCAACTTATTTTAGATTTTCCTCAATTAAGCCTGGAAGCAATATTAGCCTGCCTTTCTTACAGTGCCGATGCCGGAAATTAAGCATATACCCCCTATATTCCACCTTTTTTAGGGCATACTACCTTTTGCACCAATAAAAAAATTATTTTTGGTGTTTCTTTTGGTTTTACATGCGTTTTATATTGCTTTTAGTGCTGTTTTATGGTTGCTGTGTTGCCCAAGTGGGGGCGCAAACCACCCGGCGGGCTAAAAAGCTGTATAAAAAAGCGGTTAAGGAATGGGTGGGCTACCAAAAAACGGCTGCTTACCGCAAAATGAGCCGCTCTATTCGCAAAAGTCCGCTATCGCCTGCCGGCTATGGCACGCTTGCGGAATGGTATTACTCTCAAAACCGGTTTAATGAGGCTGCCCACACCTTAGAAGAGGCTATGAACAACTGCGACAGCGGTAGGCGCACTTTTGCTAAGCCTTTGGCGCGCTGCCTGCTTAGGCTAAACGAACCGGGTAGGGTAATAAGCCTTGCCAACGAAATGCACCAAAGCAAAGACACCGAATGGAACGCCATTACACAACAGGCATTATGGCTGCAAAGCCTGTATTTAAGGTCTTATGTGTATGACGGCAAGCTAAAGCGCATGAGCAGTGCCATAAACAGTAAATATGTGGACATATACCCTGCCATGTCCACCGACACAACGATATTGCTGTTTACCCGGCGGCTGAAAAACATGAACGAAGAATTTTTTATAGCCTCCTATACCGACACCTGCAAAGCATGGGAGGAAGCGCAAAACATGGGCGCACCGCCCAATACGCCGGACAATGACGCCGCCCAATTTATTTCCGCAGACGGGCACTATTTGTTCTTTGCCCGGAGCGACATCCGGAGCTATAACGGCTGGAACGGTGGCGGGTATGACCTATTTATGGCATACCGCGTGGCGTTAGACAGTCCTTGGACTATCCCCGAGCCGTTTGGCGGTACTATCAACACGCCCTACACCGAAACCACGCCTTGCCTGTCTGCCGATAACAGGTTTTTGTTTTTTGCGTCTAACCGCCCGGGTGGCTATGGCGGAATGGATATATGGATTTCGCAATATGTGGAGGGTTATTGGCAGTTGCCTAAAAATGCGGGTAGTGCCATTAACACCGCAGGCAATGAAACTTCGCCCTATTTGGCTTTAGACAACAAAACGCTGTTTTTTACCAGTGATGGGCACTTAGGCTATGGTGGCACAGATATATACAAAGCCACGCAAACATCAGACACCACATTTAGCAATGTAACCAACCTATATGCCCCCATTAACACTCCCTACAACGAAGCCAGCTGCTGCCTAAAACCCAATGGCAAAGAGCTAATATTTGCCAGCGATAGGCAAGGACCCGCCGGCAACTATGACCTATACACCGCCACGCTCCCCTTTAACATGCAGCCCGCCCCCATTAGCTTTTACAAAGGCTATGTGTATGACAGCCTGACCAAAGAACGGCTAAACTTTGCGTCTATTTACATTACCAATGCCGGCAACGGCGACACCATCTATCATGCCCACAGCAACCGCGGAGACGGCAGTTTTTTATTCCCGCTGAACAATAAGCTGAAATATGCCGTTGCCTGTGCCCGCGTGGGCTATACCGAAATAGCCGATACATTTGCCTTTGATGCTGAAAAAACCAATCAAACCCTTTCGCGCCCCATAGCCATGCTACCGCGCGACTATCTTGCGCCTATCAATGATAGCCTTGTGGCTACCGTGCATTTTGACATTAACAAAGTGGAGCTTACCCCTGCCGACAAAGCTGCCATTGCAGAAGGCATTGCTCCTTTTATAAACGACCAAACGATAATGGTATTTGTTAACGGCTATACCGACAACACCGGCAACCCGTTAATCAATGAATCGCTTTCTACACGCAGGGCTGCCCTTGTGGCAAAAGAGGTGGTGAATTTGGGCATGGAGGAGCTTCAGGTAGTCTCTAAAGGGTGGGGCGAAGCAAAAATGATTGCCGACAACGACACCGAAGACAACCGCCGTAAAAACCGCCGCGTAGAAATTATGATAAAGCGGTAGGGAGTTAAAAAAACGGCTTACCGGGTAATTTTGCCATGTAGCTACTTTGCCGTAACTTTGTAGTAAAACGAAGGGATATGTCTGTATTAGATGTTCAAATTTTTGAACTTTTTAAGAAATATTTTAGCGAGGAGGAGTCCCGGCAGGTGCTTC
>RGMU01000080.1 GCA_010021705.1 Chitinophagia bacterium
ACAAATGGGATATACATTGCGCACAAATAGGGCATGTAACCGCATCTGAAAACATTGTTTATTATAAAGATAACCAAATAGTGGCAAACCTGCCCGCCGAAAGCCTTGTGTTGGGTGGCGGAGCACCCGTTTATGAGAGAGCCTATCAGCTGCCGGCTTATTTTGACAACATTAACGCTTATAACATAGACAATATAGCCGTACCAGCCAATTTGCAAGAAATAGCTTATCGGCTAATACAACTGCCCAATATTGCCTCTAAAAAGAGCGTATATGTGCAGTATGACAGCATGGTAGGCAATGCCAATTTAAGCACCAACGCACCTTCAGATGCCGCCGCCGTGTGGATACATGATACCCAAAAAGCCTTAGCCATTACTACCGACTGCAACAGCCGCTATGTATATGCCGACCCCTATATAGGGGCTATGATAGCCGTATGCGAGGCAGCGCGCAACATAGTGTGCACCGGTGGTATGCCGTTGGGTGTTACCAACTGCTTAAACTTTGGCAACCCCCACAACCCCGAAGTCTATTACCAATTTGTGCACGCCATTAAAGGCATGGGTGATGCTTGCCGCAGGCTAAACACTCCCGTTACCGGTGGCAACGTTAGCTTTTATAACCAAAGCGAAACAGGTCCCGTATTCCCTACGCCTACCATTGGTATGGTAGGGCTGATAGAAGACAAAGCCAACGTGATGACCCTATTTTTTAAGCAACCCGGGCATTTAATATACCTCTTAGGAAAATCTATTAACGATATAGGTTGCAGTGAATATTTACATAATATTCTCGATGTGGAGCACAGCACCGTGCCCTATTTTAACCTTAACGAAGAAGTAGAATTGCACGCTAAGGTAACCGCATTAATAGAAAAGAGGCTTATACAATCAGCCCATGACATATCGGAGGGGGGGCTGTTTGCCTGCCTTATAGAGTGTTGCTTGCATGGCGATATGGGCTTTAACCTTATGCCCAACCCTAATATTCGCCCCGATGCCTACCTTTTTGGCGAAGCGCAAGGTAGGGTAGTGGTTAGCATTCAACCGGAGCTAAAAGTGTTGTTTGAAGCCGAAATGGGCAATTATTCCCATTGGCAACGCATAGGCGCAGTTAACCCCAACGGCTCCATACACTATGCCGGTGAAGACTGGGGCTACATCACCGACTGGAAAAAGGCTTATGAAAGCGCACTGTAGCGTGTATAGGTTTAGCAACCTGCTGCGGCATTAACCATTAACCATTAACCATTACCCCCCATTCTCTGCCTTTTCAACAAAAAACTACGCAACACCTCTTCTACCGGTTGGCGAAGGTTTACGGGTATAAAGTCTATGTGGTATTGCAAGCATTTTTGCCGTATGGACGCATGAAACGCACTCACCTGTTTACTATATTCCTCTTTCAGCTGTTGCGGGAGTAGCTTTATCTTATCACCTGTTTCCATGTCTATAAATTCATAAGGGCGATTTTCAAAATTAAAGTCCAATTCCTGTTCACCGTCCATAACATGAAATAAAATGACTTCATGTTTGTTATATTTTAGGTGTTGCAGTGCCGCAAACAGTTCGTCTGTGTCAGTGCTACCGTCCACCATATCGCTAAATATCACCACCAGCGACCTCCGGTGCATCTGCTCCGCAATGCTGTGTAGCGCAGCGGTGGCATTTGTAGCTTTAGAAGGCGGGGCTTGCAAGCACTTTTGTAGTTGCTCTATCAATATTTTATAATGCGTACTTGCCGACCTGCAAGCCGACCTATAATACACCTCCTCGTCAAACAGTGCCAAACACGCCGCGTCCAACTGCCTTTTCAGCAAATGCAGCAATGCAGCACTTGCCACAATGCTAAATTGCAGCTTTGAAAGTGTTTTACCCTTTTCCGGAAAGTTCATAGACGCAGACGTATCTATCATCACACAGCACCGAAGGTTCGTTTCCTCTTCATACCGCTTCAAAAACAGCTTATCGGTGCGCCCATACACCTTCCAGTCTATATGCTTAATAGGGTCGCCGGGATTATAAAGCCGGTGCTCGGCAAACTCTACCGAAAACCCGTGAAACGGGCTTCTGTGCAACCCTATTATAAACCCCTCCACCACATTGCGCGCTACTAAGTCTAAATTATCTATTAATGGCTTTTCTAATATCATCGGTTATTGGGCTTTTGACACCGTAAAAGTAATAATACTAAACATAAACCGGTAAAATAATTCCTCTCACTCACTATTCTACCTTTACCTGCCCATTATAGCCATATTCATACCCACCACCACCGCTAAAGCTACTTGCTACATAGTACGGCAGCAGGGCTACGCTATCTACTATAAGTGTATCTATTTTTATAAAAGAAGTAGTACTTAATGAACACACAATTTCTATGGTGTCCGCACCGGTGTACGGGGGTGTGTAATTAGCGGTTGTGGTAGTTTGTGGTGGTTTCATGGGGTGAAGGTAAGGAGTTTTTGAATTGAAGAATAAAAAGATGAGTACACTATTTTTCTTTAAAAGATTCAATCTTTATAAACTGAGCTTGAGTTGCCGATGTATCTATAATAATCTTCATTCCGAACACAGAGTCTGGAATTATAACCTTTTCCTGTATTAGCCAAGGATTTCCTATAAAAATTAGCATTATATGGTCTCTTAGAATATTTACATCTTATATATTACAAACTTCACAAATAGTAACTGTTTTTCCTTGACTAGTTACATCTACAAACTCCGGAGAATTATTTGTCAACCTACTATAATAATACCATTTTAATTCTGCTCGTTCTGTTTTTATTATTTTGTAATACAATGGTTTATCTTGAAAAATATCACAGGACGATAAAAACAATATTGCAAATAATACTAATACGACTTTCACTTATGTTATTTTTTATATTTTTTACTAAAATATTCCCGATTCCCGCAAGCCCTTTTCACTTCTGCTAACTTTTTCTGAAGTTTTTTACACTTCAAATTTCACACAATCACTCCCTTCGCAAAAATACAGTTGAGCAATAGCGGCATTAACCATTAACCATTAACCATTATCCATTACCCCTTACAAAAGTGTTTCTGAAATTGAAGATAATTAATAAATGGCTTTTTGGTATAGGCAATGCTTGCCTGATAGCCCCTTGCACAGTGAAACGTATCTATTTTATAAAACGGGTCATGCACAGAAGCCCTATATTTATACATCATCACCTTTATAGACGGTAAATTATTTACCAATCCCACGCCTATCGCTTTCAGTAATGCTTCTTTGCGCGTCCATATAATAAAAAAATTGTCGGTAGGCGTTTCGGCTGTCTTCACGTATTCTTGCTCCGTATTATCGCCTATTTTTTGTATCAGCCCCTGCCAGTCCACATTTTCCTTACGCTCTTCCACGTCTATGCCCACCGGGTCATAACCAAAGGCTATTAATATAAAATTACCCGAATGGCTGATGTTAAAGTGTATATCGCTGTCTTTTAAATACGGCTTCCCTTGCTCGTCAATTTCTATGCCTAACTGCGTGGCTGCGGTATGCGTATAGTGCGATAGTAAGTAGCGCAGTCCGCCATGTGCCATTATATAACGCCTATAGTCTGCCTCTTGTTTATACTTTTCGGCAGTTGCTTTTTCAGAATCAGGCAGTTGTTCATAAAAAAACGAAAGGTTAGGCAAATGTTCACTTACGCATATCCGCCACACATCAATAGTATTTTCTTCCAACGGCATAACCGCTTCCCTGAATTGCCAATTAACAAACCGGTTGTTTATACCTATCATAGAGCCAATATTTATACGTTAAACCCTATTCCGCTCATCTAACACCTTTTGAACAATAGCTGCCACCTGTGCATCAAGCGGCGGGAAAAATAGCGTTTTATGGTCGCCCGGCACTTCATGTATCTGCACCCCTTTTTGGGCATAAGGTTGCCAGCCTAAGTAGGTAAGGTCATCTAAAAAATAAACCCTTAGCTGCGCCCTAAATAGGTCTATCCTGCCTTTATACGGCGAAAGGCGGTAGTTATACATAGCCTCATCGTGTAGGCTAAGAATGTGGTCTTCATTCGGCAATTTTTGCGAAGGGTCGGCTGCCTCACTGTCAATCCCCCTAAACCGCTTATTGAATAAATATCTTTGATATTCAGCTATTGCCGATGGGTGTTTGATATAAGAACTTATTACAAAAAGGAGCTTGGGTATCTGCCTAAACAGCTTTTTGAACAGCCGGGAAACAGGCGATAAAAACCGGTCGTTATTGCCGGCATAAGTATCAAAAATGCCTACCATGTTCACCTTTTTGCCCATAGCCGTAAGTTGCTTTGCCATTTCAAACGCCACTATTCCGCCAAACGAATACCCTGCTAAGCAATAAGGACCATTGGGGTTATGTTCCAATATTTCGTTAATATATGTTAGTGCAATTTCCTCCATATTGTTTTGAGCTTCATCTACATTGTCTAATCCCCGCGCTTGCAAGCCATATACCGGCTGTTCGGGGTGCAAATGCTTCGCTAAACCATGAAACACCATCACCGTCAACCCATTACCGTGTACAATGTAGAGCGGAGGCTTGTTGCCATGTGGTTTAATAGGCACTAAGCACTTCCATAGCGTTTGTTTAGCAGCTTCTTTGCCTTCTATCAACGTGGCTAAGCCTGCAATGGTAGGATATTCAAATAGGGCAGTGATGGGTAGTTTTGCCCCTGTTTGCGCCGCAATGGCATTCATTACCTCAATAGCCACCAGCGAGTGCCCGCCTATGGTAAAAAAATCGTCATGTATGCTAATGGTGCTTATGCCAAGCGTTTTTTTCCAAATATTTGCAAGGTAGTATGCAGTTCAGAGTGCTGCTCCGTCATTGCACCCACGCTTGTGGGCGTGGTAAATATATTTTGAGGTGCAGGCAGGGCTTTCCTATCCACCTTTCTGCTTTCAGACAGCGGCAGCACATCCATACCCACATAATGCACCGGAATCATATATGCCGGCAGCACATTTTTTAATATTTTGTTGATATTATTTTTGTCAAAACTATCGTTTGTTGCTACTATATACGCTACCAACTGCTTTTCTCCCGTAGGGTCGGGGTGGGCTGCCACTACCGCATCTTTTATGCCGTCTATTTGCTTTAATTGGTATTCTATTTCGGGCAACTCTATTCTATACCCCCTTACCTTTATTTGGTGGTCGGTGCGCCCTAAGCATATTATATTGCCAGTTTCCGTCCATTTGCCCAAATCACCCGTTCTAAACAGTATGGGTGCCGGAACGCCGGTTGTGCTATAAGGATTGGGTATAAATCGCTCTTTCGTAAGCTCCGGTTGATGGATATACCCTTTTGCCACGCCCTTGCCCCCTATGTATATTTCGCCTTCTGTGTTGGGCGGGCATAGCTTTAAGTTAGCGTCTAATATATAAAAAGCAGTGTTGTGTATCGGTCTCCCAATCGTTATTGTGCCATAATGAGGCTCCAATTTTATACCCGAAGAATATATAGTAGTCTCGGTAGGACCATACATATTGTAAAACGCTTGGCAGCGCGTCAGCATTTTATCCGCTAAATCTTTGGGCAGCTGCTCCCCGCAGCAACTTACCTTTATCGCTAATTTTTCGTTCCACCCCGATGCTAACAGCATTTTATAAGTAGCCGGCGTGGCTTGCATCCACGTTATGCGGTGGTGTTGTATGAATTTTAAGAGCGCAGGACCGTCCTTCGCCACCGCAGACGGTGCTAATACCATTGTATTCCCGGTTACCAACGGTAAAAACATCTCCAACCCCGCAATATCAAACGATATGGTAGTAGAGGCAAGCATTTGTTCTTTGTTGCCAAGTTCAAATATTTGATTCATGCTGTGTAGCAGATTCACCACATTGTCATGCGTAACCTCTACGCCTTTAGGGTTGCCCGTACTGCCCGATGTAAACAGTATATATGCCAAATCCCCCGGCTTCGCCAATGGCGTTTGAATATTATCAACAAAAAACCGAGTTAAATTAGTGAGCTCATCATCTATTATTACATTGCGGGTATTGGAATAGGTATTATGCGCAAGCCTATTTTCTGTTATCAACACCGTTGCTTGCGATTGTGCAAGCATATACGCTATCCGTTCTTTAGGGTAAACCGGGTCTATCGGTATATACGCTGCCCCAGCTTTCAATATACCCAACAGCCCTGCCACCATCAGCGGTGAGCGGTGAAGGCATAGCCCCACCCCCTGTCCGGGTTTTATGTTCATTTCCACCAATAGCTTCGCTATTTGGTTGGCTTTGTTGTTTAGTTGTTTATAAGTTGTGGTTAATCCTTCAAACACTATCGCAGGGCTATCGGGCTGTGTAGCTGCCATGCTTTCAACCATAGCCGTAATCGTACTTTCCCTATAGCTTAGTGCTGTGGAATTCCATTCGTTTACTTGCCGTAATAGCTCATCTGTTTCCCCCGCATTCGCTATTTCCGGTTCATCTGACATTACTACTTCTTCCGGTGCTGTAGTTGCCGCTTCCGCTACCTTATTCCCCTCCTCAATAGGCTTTATTTGAACAATATCTAATGGATTAGACAATGCCATAGTAGCCAATGCAGCCGGGGCTACCAACACATCTATCGTAGGCGGAATAATGGTCGTTAGATGTGCCTCCTCTTTAAAGGGTGCTACTTCTATAATTTCAGGAATTTGAATGGGTGCTTTTGCCTGATACGCTTTCTTTATTTTTATATCTTCAATTATGATATTAGGATTGTCGCACACTTGCTTTATAATGCCAACAAAATCTTCCATCATATCATGTATAAGAACCGATGAAAACAACTGTGTATTATAAGACCATTCTAACTCTAATTCATTATCGTTAGAACTACTAATGTTTAAAAATATTTCAAAACTTTCATAAGAGCGCGGATTATAA
>RGMU01000009.1 GCA_010021705.1 Chitinophagia bacterium
ATTTGATTGTTGTACTACCTGCCGATAAAGCATTTACGTCTCCTGTTGAAGGGTTTACCGTAGCTACTGTTGTATTGCTACTACTCCATGTACCACCCGCTGTACCGCTCGCTGTATAAGTGGTGCTTGTACCCGCACATAGCGGACTTGTACCGCTTACAGTACCCGCCGTTGGTGCGCTGATAACACTTACTACTCGCGTAGCAGAGTCTCTACAAGAGCCGGAGGAGACTAAATATTGAATAGTAGCCGTATCAACGGCAAGACCGGTTACATTACCGAAAGTACTTACTGTTGCTACGGAAGAGTTGCTGCTACTCCATGTACCACCCACTGCTCCTGAAGATGTATAAGTAATGGTACCACCTACACAAACGCTTGCTGCACCGGAAATAGAACCGGCATTAGGTGCTGCCACAACAGATATACCACTTCTGAAAGCCGTATCATTACAGCCCGCACTTGTAGCTACATACATTATAGTAACCGGTCCGCCTGCAGCAATGGGGGTAACAATACCGGTTGAAGAACCTACAGCCGCAATGCTTGGGTTGCTTGATAGCCAAAAGCCCGTTCCTCCCGTTGTGGTAAAGGTAACAGGGATTCCGGTGCATAGTGAAGTGGGTGAAGATATAGTGCCGGCTGACGGTACCGCATTCACAGCTATGGTATGGCTGGCAGTATCAGAGCAACTACCCGATGTAACAATGTAATAAATGTCTGCACTACCCGGAGCCGAACCAATAATATAACCGGAAGAAGGGTTAACAGTCGCAATAGAAGGATCGCTGCTTGCCCATGTACCACCACCCACAGTAGTGCTTAATGTGGTACCCAAAGCACCGCCAATACATATATTGGTTGCTCCCGATAAAGTGCCTGCTGTTGGTGAGGCATTAATGGTTATGCTGTGATGCGCAGTATCGCTGCACGCACCGGAAGTTCGTACATATATAATATCTACCGTGCCGGTAGAAACACCCGTTACCACACCGGAACTTGCATCTACAGTAGCTATTGAGCCGTCCATGCTACCCCATGTACCACCCGTTACGCCCACGCTTAGCGTGGTGGTTCTGCCGGAACATAAAGTAGATGCCCCTGAAATAGTGGTAGCAACCGGAGGCGTATTTATGGTAATGTTAAAACGGGCACTATCAGTTCGGCAAGTGTTGCTTACGATATAAAATAGCTGTAATGCACCTGCTGAAGTTGTATTCACAGTGCCGGAAGCATCGGCAAAGGCAAGTCCCGCATCACTAACTTCCCAAGTTCCTCCGGCATCTCCCGAAGATGTGTAAGAAGATGAGCTTCCTAAGCATATATTGGAAGCTCCGGTTATAGTGCCGGGATTAGGATTGGCTTCTACGGTTACAATTATCAGCACCGTATCTTCATCAGTACCATTACTCGCCCTTACCAAAAAAGAGTCAAGCCCGGTATAAGCAGATGTAGGTGAATAACCTACTGCCGCAGAAGGCACTATAGTACCACCGGTGGCAGCTTCTGTTCCCGGTAAACCACTCAAAGAACCATGCGAGGGTCCGGAAATAGATGTCCATGTAATAGTCCCTGATGTAGCGGGGTCAAATATTTGTAAATTAGTCGTAATATCTGCATTCACATCATGGCAGGTGGTAATGCTTTGTACTCTCCCCCCTGTGTAGGCAAACTGTGCCATGGCACCAATACTGCTTAATAAAACCAGTACGAGAGACGATAGCCCCAAACCGAAAAAACGCTTCGACAAATACTTAAACTGTGCGCTCATAACTCTATTTGTTTGTGGTTGATAAATAGTGTTTATATGTTTTTTACCTTATATGTTAATTGCTATATAGGGCTTCTGCAAGGCAGAATACCCCAAAATTAGAAATTTGGCTCAAATTAAGGAAATAGTACAACATATAGGTACTTTTCCGTGTTATTTTTTCGTTTTTTCAGGCAATGGGCAGGTTGCAAAGCAATTAGAGTAATATATCTAATTGTTTTTGTAAGTAGTAGTTAAAAACCTATTATAGCCATTTTATGGGATTGCGGCGCGTAAGCCAAAAATACTTTTTTAGGTTCATCCAAAACGCCAACACCATATACACTATCAGCGGCGAACCTAATGCCAAAAACGTGATATAAATAAACCATAACCTTATGCGAGAAGTGGCTATCCCTAAACGATTGCCTATATGGGTACACACCCCAAATGCGTGCCACTCAACAAATTGTTTAACAAAGCTAATTACCTTCATCATATTATCATTTAAAGTGCTGCAAAACTAATCAATTAATATTTTTTTCACCTTTATTTCATTACCTCCTATCACCATTTGCGTTCTAACAAAATATACCCCCCCGCTCCATGATGACACATCAATGGTTGCCAAGCCATTAACCGAATCCTGCCATATTTTTCTGCCATCGGCAGCATAAATTACAGCCTTTACCTCCCCCAACGAACCGGTGAGTATTTGCAAATTTCCATGCGCCGGATTGGGGAAAAATGTAACTTCTCCGGTAGAACCCGGATTTTTTAATATATTAAAGTCATAATCGTTTATGTCAAAGAAGATATTACCTACGGCACTCACTTTTACCCTTGCTTAGGCTATGGTGGTGTCCGGTAGCACCACATTGGCAGAGCCGGTATTGGGGAATTTTCCCAAATAAATGGTATAAGTAGCACCTGCATCGCCAGACAGCCATATATCCACCTGCGATGTGCTGATAGGTGCATCATTGGTGTGGGCGGTGTTCCAAGTAACTGCCTGCGTGCTTCCCCCTAAATACTGTATGCTTGCTCTTTGCTGGCTTGTTACCATAAACGGCTCTCCGGTGGCAATGGAGTTTACCGTAACCGAGTCGCAAGGGATTAGCACACAGCCATAGCCATGATTAACGGTACGCACCGTAAGGGTAAAGTTAATACTGCGTGCCACCGAAGGTAGTTTCTCTCCTTGACAGTTATCGCAGCCGGCATCGCTTGTTTTTCCGCTTAGTAACAGTTCATTACGGGGAAAATTGCGCGTCCTTAATGTATTGGGGGCATAGCTTCTAAATATAGGACCGGTTGAATCGGTTTCTCTAAATGTTTTGCCAAAATTGCCCAAATCATGCTCTTCCCAACAGTAGGTAATTAAGGTATCACTTGCTGAATGGCTTGTAGCCGGAGCCGTAAGCGTAAAAGGCGTATTGGCAGGTATATAGTAAGCCGCAGAAAAGGCAGGCACAGATGCCGGTGTGTTGCCCGTAGGCGATTTAACGGCACACGCATTGCCGTCATGGGTTAAAAACGCATGTATCTGCTTGAGCGAAGATGCCGAAAAGTAGTCATCGCTGTGCTGCTGCAAGTTATCGGTAGTGCATATTCCCGCATAGCACATAATAGTTGAGCCACCACCGGGTTCAAAGGCATAGTCCGGCACTGCATTGCCGTTGCAGCTACCATTAGCATTATTGTTAAAGGTATGGTTTGAGCCAAACTCATGCCCTATTTCGTGTATCACATAGTCTATATCAAATCCATCACCGGTAGGTGTTTTACTACCCGTTACGCTTTGCGCTTTCAGGTCTCTATTACACACATTTGCTACCTGCGAAAGCCCGCCCCCTCCGGTAGAAAATATATGCCCCAAATCGTAGTTAGCAGTGCCTATAAGCGAGTCGCATATTTGCTGATTAAGCACCAACAACCTATTAGCATTACTATTATCTGCTCCAAAAGGGTCTCCGGTAGCAGTTACATAAATAAGCGTATCCTCCCTGTCCACAAACTGCAAAGTTACGGCAAGCTCTCTTTCTAATATGCCGTTTATGCGGTTCATGGTAGTTGTCATTTTGGCAAAAGCATGAGCTTTTGACGGCGCGGGCAAGCCCGTAGCTGCAAGGGCGTATTGATGATTGCAAGATAACGCAAAGCGGTAGCTACGCAGAGAATCGCCATTGGTTAAGCAAAAAGCCGAACCGGCTGTTTGCTTGGCAACCCATGCTTCATTGGGCTGTAAGGCTTGGCAGCCTTCTAATCCGTGAATGCCGGCTACCTCATCACTCTTTTTATGCACAGTATAATAACTTAGATATCTACTACCGGAAGCGGGTAGCGGGTCTATAAACGCCATATCTCCCACCGATAACCACAGCATGGCATGAATGCCCTCCGGCGTTAGTTCAGCTTTGCCTTTATACTGTCCGTCATGCGCTCCCATAAGGTTATAAGCCATAACGGTAGGGAAAATTTGCTGCAAGGGTGCCGGTATTAAATTGTTTTTTACTGCCCTATATTGCGCCAAACTGCCGTCAAGCAACGGTAGGGATACTAAAAAGCTGTCTTTAGATGCCGTTTGGGTGTTAAGCACCGGTTCATTCGCTTGGTAAAGGCTGTAATTTTTCCACTTTTGCCCAAGTTCGGTAGTAATGGGTGAATTAGTAGCTGCAACGGGCATCCATTGTGCCCCTGCAAAGGGCACAAACAGCACGTTAAACAGCATAAATAACCCTATAAACAGCTTCATATTCACAGCGTATAATAACGTAGTTTGGTTTAAAAATAATTGTTATTCTGTTACTAATTTCTTCTGTCAATACCCCAATACAGTTTTTGGCGCATAGTGTTAAGAAAATTATGCTCATCGGGGCGAATAAGTGCAATCTTAAAATTCTCTCTTTTTACGGCAAGCTGCACAGTATTTTTTATAGTTTCTGTGCGGGCATCAAGCGTGCATAAAAATTGCTCACTTCGCCCCTCTATTTCAAATGAAATAACATTATCATCCGGTACTACAATGGGGCGCGTATTCAAATTGTGTGGTGCTACCGGCGTAATGATAAAGCTGGACGTTTGCGGAAACACAGTTGGCGTGGCTACTATCAGCCCGTCTGCCCAATAAGTGTTCAAAAATTCTCCGTTTAGGTAGGTATGCACCTTAATCATGCTGGACGTATCCTGGCGGTGTATGGTAAACTCATTGAGTGCAAAAGGCGAACCGTCAAACAATGGCACGCTACTGTCTAAGTGTATCAAAGTGCGTTGCTCAAGCGAAAATGCGCCCTTTACTAAGGATTCTATAGCCCCCGCCACTTCTTCTTCTGCCACAGCAGCCAAAAAACCTAACCTACCCAAGTTTATGCCAATTAATGGTATGCCGGAATTGCCTATAAAGCATACAGCATCAAGCATGGTTCCATCGCCTCCAAGGCTTATTATCATGTCTGTTTGGCGGGGAAGGTCATTTTTACCGCTAAACAGTATTATGGCACGCTGCGGCTCAAAATACGGCTGTAACCTTAAATAGAAGTCCTTAAAAAAGCATAAGGGTATATTTTGAGCTTCTAAAAGGCGCAAAATATGGAGCAAGGAAGGTATGTCTTCTTTATCAAAAACTCGGTTGTAAATAGCTATCAACATAATAAGCCGGTTAAAGGTATGGCTAAATTATTTACATAACATAGCGCAATGTAATTGTGCGTAAAACTAATTCATTACGCCCACATTACCGCATTATTTTCCCGCAAACATCAATAGCTTTATACAGCTTAATATCACTATGCCGGCATGGTATGCCATTTACTTATATTTCTCGTATTGTAGGTCATAGTCTTCTGTTACCGTGGTGCGAGCAGTATCGGTAATCACGGCATGTACCTTTGAAATACGGTTATAGGCATCTATTGTATAATCCACTACAGTACGCGTAGAGTAAGTTTTTATTTCGTTTATCAAATTGGTGTTGCGTATAAAGCAATAGCCAAAGCGTGCCATGTCGTTAAGATAGAAGTAATCGCCGGGATAGTTATTCTGGTCGGTGTAGTAAGTGTATGTTGTGGTGTCATACTTCGCAGAAGCCGTATCAGAATTGGGGCGAATAGGTATTTGCTTGGTAACATTTCCATTATAAGAGGTAAAAATGTTATAAACACTGTCGTTTGCCTCTTTGCGGGTCAGCAGGTCGTTTAAATAGCCATAGCGGGTTAATACGCCGCCCATGTACACCCTCGCAAAGTTTCCGTTCAAGTCCGTTACAAAGGTATCTACCGAATAAACCACACCATTAATAAAGCGTGTGGTGTCATATACCGTATCGTTTCTATAAGTCAAATAGCTGATAAAGTTGCTGGCATTTATCCTGTTGGTGGTATGCGAAATCATGGTTACGCGGCTAAATATGTCGTAAGTAAAGCCATAATTATCGCTAATTACAGAATCAATGCGCGTGGTTTTTTTGGTAAAATTTATAAGCCTGTAGTTATTCCTATAAGGGTGTAACTCAGTTGTTTTTTTACATGCCACCCAAACGGAGGCTACAGATAGCAATAGAATAATGCTTAGTATGCTACTTTTCTTCATAAAAGAATATGTCAACTCACAAAATTAGACAATAGGATTAAAAATACAACCTTTTTGCCTCAAAAAGGTTGAGTATTACTTATTTAATTGACAAAGATAATCTATAAAAAGTTGGGCTGCGGCATCTATATTTTTTAGAGACAGCGTTTCGGGCTTGTCGTCAGTGTCATGGTAATATCCTTTGCCACCGTTAGAATAGGCAAAAAACGAGGGCACGCCTGCCATAAAAAAGTGGTAATGGTCGCTATTGGCAGCGGGTCCACGGCTTTTAAGGTCAGGTAAATAGCTATGGGCGCGGTTCGCTTGAATCAGGGTGGCATACTCATCAGGATATTCAGTGGCATTGACCACCGTAATGCCTTCTGTGGCATCGCCCATAATATCTATGTTAAGTAAAAATTTAATTTTATTTAACATCACAATAGGCTGATTAGTGAAATACTTTGACCCTTTTAGCCCTGCTTCTTCCCCGCTAAAAGCGATAAACACCATTGAATATTTTTGAGGATGAAGCATAAAATATTGTGCCAAATACAGCATCATGGCGCAGCCGCTTGCGTTATCGCTGGCTCCCGGGAATATGGCATCAGTTCCCATCATGCCTAAGTGGTCGTAATGTGCCGATACTATCACATAGTTGTCCTCTTGCGTACCCGGCACATAGCCAATAAGGTTTTCATTATTGCAGTTCGTTATCGTTTTTTGCTCAATATTTATGCTTACGGTAGCACTATCATAAGGCTGCATGGCATAGTCTCTAACAAAAATTACCGTAGCATCGTTGGTGCTTTCCTCCACCCACCATGTAAATTTCTCTTTTTGGGGCACTATATAAGTTGCAGGAGGCAGTTCTTGCCCTAATTGTCTTTTTTTAAGGTCGGCAACTTTTTCGGCTATATCAATGTTTTTTAGGTAATACACACCGTTAGGCTTAAAGCGTGTTAGTTGCTTCTCCCAATCTTCTGTGCTTGTAATTTTAGAGAGGTCTATCGTTTGGAGTATTGTATCTTTTTTAACACAACCAACACTACCGGGGTCCACCATATAGTCTTTGCCGGCAACAAGGGTGTTACCATTTAATATAAGCTCCATTTTGCCCGGAAAAGTGCTGACTGAAAACGTATAGGGCTGCGCATACATTTTTTTCCGCCCCAATGGCTTTAAGCCTATTTGTGCAAAACGGCGGGTCAGGTAAGCAGCCGCAGAGTCGCGCCCCCCTTTCACATACCCTCTGCCGTGCATAGAACTATCGGCAAGGTGCTCTATTTCGGTTTTTAACCATTGCTTTATGCCGGCACTGTCAGACGGTAAGCTAACGGCAGAAGGCTGTGCCCTCAATACAGAGATACAGCCCCCTATCCACAACAGTACCATTAAGCTAAGAATGCGCTTCATTATGCACAAGCATTGTTAACAATAGACAAAGATAATACAAATAATTGGTTATTATTACTATAGTCGGCTTTATTTTGCATCAGGATATAAAATGCCCGTAAAATGGTCGGCAGAAGAAAACACCTTTTTGGCGGCATTTTGAAGGTCGGCAGGTGTTAAGCGGTTTACATACTTCTCATAGTTCAGCACATAATCTTTATCCCCACCCCAAAAAAGTGTGTTAGACATACCGGATAGCCAATATTTGTTTTCTTTTGAATCTGTTTTAAATTTTTCTATCCATTGGTTTTTAACCTTATCCATATCTTTGTCATCGGGTCCATTTTGAATCATATTGTTGATAAGTTGCTTTTCTACAGCCATTAAGGTATCTACATTCTCCGGACCGCAAGGCAACACCAACTGTAAGCTAAAGTGCTGATAAGGCTCTTTGGTAAGTGCACCATTAAAACCACCGCCATAAATGGCACTCATTTTTTCACGCATAATTTCTATTACCTTTATGTTAAGGGCTTCCACCATAGCTTTTACCTGAAACGCACTCTCTTCGCTATAGGTCATCGCTCCGCTATAGATTGATACTATCATGCTTTTTTTCTCACTACCCTTATGGTATTTTAGTGTGTGTGTACCCGTTATTGCCCTCACACCGTTGTCCTTAAAAGCAGGTGTGGTTCCTTTGGTAGGAATGCTGCCTAAATAGGTTTCTAATAACGGTATGGCTGTGTTCACGTCCACATTGCCTACAATATAAAAATGATAACCATCGGCACTGCCAAATTCATTTTTGTATATTTCAAATGCCCTGTTTAGGTCTATTTTATCTATATCCTGCTTTTTGGGCAACGTCATGCGCGTTAAAGGATTATTGTTGAACAGCGACTTTATAAATGTATCTATAAACGACACTTGCGGGTTCATCATCATAAATTGCAGTTGTGCAATTTGCTTTTCTTTATATGCCTTAAATAGGGCAGGGTCTTTACGAGGCAGCATAATTTGCGCATATAGCAACTGCATCATCGTTTCAAAGTCTTTTACTGTAGATGCTGCGCTAATTTCATTGGAAAGTTCGCCAATGGTCATATCTACCGTAACAGTTTTGCCCGCCAATATTTTTTCCAACTGTGTGGGCGTATAGCCGGCATAGCCCATTTCATCTACTACATCGGTAGCAAAGTTAAAGTTACTTCTATCAGCCCCTCCATAATTGCTATTACCTCCCTTTTTCATGCCCTTTACCAATATTTCGTCTGTTTTATAGGTAGTGGGCTTTATTGTAACCGTAATACCGTTACTAAGCGTAATGGTGGTAGCTCCAAAATCTGCCTGCTGCACGGTTGATGTTACTTTGCCCGGTGTAGGCTTTGTAGCCAACAGCGATTTAGCCACAGCTACTTCCTTTTTTTGGGCTATTTGTTGCTTAAAACCGGCTATGGTCATGGCTTTAAGCTCATTGTCGGTGGGTAGTTTTGTGCCTTTGGCTTGCGCTGCCGTTACTAAGGTAAACGTGTTAGGGTTAGAAGTTAACTGCTTTATAACTTCATTGGCTTCGGCTAAAGTGATGGTGGGTAGCATAGATTTTAAGTAACTATACTCATTTTCTATACCCGGATAGCATTCATTGTCCAAAAATGCTCTTATGTATTCTCCTACATAAGTACCGCTTTCTGTAGTATTGCGCTCATTATATACCTTTTCCATGCCACTAAGCAAGTTTTTGCCGGCTATGTCTAATTCACTTGCCGTAAACCCATATTTATTTGCCTTCACCACTTCTGCCGTAAGGGCATTAACTGCTTTTTTTATGCCGTCTCCGCCTCCTACTACCGCACTCAGCGACATGGCTTCATAGCCGTGAATCCAGCTGTCCATTTGCGCAAAGCCTTGTGAAAATGGAGGCGTGCTACTTTGCATAAGGTCGGTATAGCGTTGTTGCAGCATGGCAAGGGCTAAGTTTCTTACAATGCCCTTTCTATAGTCTTCTACCGTAGTTTGAACTTCTTTTTTTGTATAGGGGTAATCAATGCTTACCAAATTATAAGAAGCCTCTTTATCCGTTACCACCATAGCATCAGGGGCAGAGCGGGGCTTTACGTCTATGTAGTTGCGGGGCTTTTCATTGGCAGGATTGCTAATGCCTCCAAAGTGTTTTTCTATCATTTGTTTAGCTACTGAAGGCTCTATATCGCCCACCACTATCACTGCCTGCAAGTCAGGGCGATACCAGTCTTTGTAAAAGCTGCGTACTGTTTCATATTGAAAATGCTTTAATATGCTATCTTTACCAATGGGTAAACGGCTGGCATAAAGCGAACCTGATGCTAATTTAGGAAAAAATTTAGCCAACATGCGGTCATCGGCACCCTTGCCCAAACGGCTTTCTTCCAACACCACGCCACGCTCTTCGTCTATGTCCTTCTCGGTTAGCAAGGCATTATGCGCCCAATCTTCTATGATTTGAAAGCCCTTTTCTAAATTCCCCTCCTTATCGGTAGGAATAGGCAATATGTACACCGTTTCGTCAAAGCTGGTATAGGCATTCAAATCTGCCCCAAACCGCACGCCTATGGACTGCAAATAGCTCACCAATTCATTTTTTTGGAAATTTTTTGTGCCGTTAAAATTCATGTGCTCCATAAAGTGGGCTAAGCCTAATTGGGCTTCTGTTTCCAAAATAGAGCCTGCCTTTACGGCTAAGCGCAGTTCCACCTTGTTTTCAGGCTTTCTGTTTTTACGGATGTAGTACGTCAATCCGTTGCTTAGCTTACCGGTAACCACAGCAGGGTCACGCGGGAGGGCTGTATTATCTTTTTGAGCTAAAACCGGCTCATATCCCCCAAAAACAGTAATAAAAGAAAGAGCTAATGCAGAAAGTAATTTACGAGGTTGCATGTTTATAAATTGAATAAAATTTTCAAATGTACTACTATTGTTGATAAATAAAAACGAATGAAAGTAATAATTAGTATTTCCAATAGGGCTATTGCACCACTATATATACTATTGCCTACTTTCGCCCTGCAAACTATTAAGTAAAGTATAAAATATTCGTATGAAACATCCCAATATAACCACTTTAGGTGCGCTACGCGCAGCACAATATCCGTTGCTTTCTGTTAAAGACGAGGTGAGGCAAAACCTTATAAAGTATATTGCCGAAGGCAAAAACGCATTCCCCGGCATTTTGGGCTATGAAAATACCGTTATCCCCGATGTGGAGCGCGCACTGCTATCGCGCCACAACATTCTGTTTTTGGGACTACGGGGACAAGCCAAAACCCGCATGGCACGCGAAATGGTGCAGCTGCTAAACGAGTGGATACCGATTATTGAAGGTAGCGAGGTGAACGACCACCCTTACAAGCCTATTTCGCACTATGGCAGGCAGCTTGTTGCCCAAAAAGGCGATGACACCCCCATTGCTTGGCTACACCGCAGCGAAAGGTATGGCGAAAAATTAGCCACACCAGACGTTAGCGTTGCCGACCTTATAGGCGACATAGACCCCATTAAAGCTGCCAACCTTAAACTGAGCTTTGCCGATGAACGCGCATTGCACTACGGCATTATCCCGCGTTCTCACAGAGGCATTTTTGTGATTAACGAACTGCCCGACTTGCAAGCCCGCATACAGGTAAGTCTTTTTAACATTTTGCAAGAAGGTGATATTCAAATAAGGGGCTTTAAAATGCAGCTACCCTTAGACATTCTGTTTGTATTTACTGCCAACCCTGAAGACTACACCAACCGCGGTAGCATAGTAACCCCACTGAAAGACCGCATACAAAGCCAAATTATTACCCACTATCCTAAAGACATTACCACCTCTACTGCCATTACAGAGCAGGAGGCAAAAGTGCTACCCGAACAAGCTGCCAAAATTACCGCACACGAACTTTGCAGCCTGCTGATTGAGCAGATAGCTATGGAAGCACGCAAAAGCGAATACGTTGACCCTAAAAGTGGCGTATCGGCAAGGCTCACCATTTCGGCTAAGGAACTGCTGATGAGCACCGCAGAATTACGCACCCTAAAAAACGGAGACCTTACCACCCATATAAGAATAGCCGACTTTACGGGCATTATACCCGCCATAACGGGCAAAATAGAGCTGGTATATGAAGGCGAACAAGAAGGAACGCTAAATGTGGCTTACCGCTTATTAGGGCTGGCATTAAGAGCTATATTTTTAAGGTATTTCCCCCACCCAGAATCTTTTAAGAAACAAGGGAAAGATAAAAATAAAGCCAAAACTAATCCTTACACACCCATTATAGAATGGTTTGGTGCCGGCAACGACCTTGCACTAATACAACACCTCCCCGATAGCGACTACCGCAACGCCCTCTATGAAGTGGACGGGCTACACGCTGCCGTAAAAAAGGTTTTCCCCCACGAAACCGCAGAAAACACAGCCCTGCTTATGGAACTTGTGCTACACGGCTTAGCCGAACTATCGCTTATCAGCAAAAAAGGCATAGACAATGGTGCATACACCTTTAAGGACATTCTGGGCAGCATGCTCAGCTTAAACGATAGCGAAGAGGAAGGGTATTAAAACACTACTTCACGCGCTCTACCGTAGTTGCTTTCATACTCCTTAACGACTGATATACAAATTTATCAGGCGTGTACATCAATATTTTATAATTACGCTCTTTGCTGCCTAACAACGCTCTGTCAAAAGATAAAGTTAACGTATTACCGGACAAACTCCACGTGCCATTCTTGCGCGAACCACCGGATAACATGGTAAAGCTATTGCCGTCATTCAGCCAAAACTCGCTAAAGTCTTCATAATCTTTCCAATGCCCCTTCAAATTTGCCATAGTTGGTTTAGAGTTATCTACCACTACTTGCACCCCTGTATCTATATTATTGGTAGAAATACAGCTGTTTTGAATAGCGTCTAATACTTTATTTTTCTCTGCCTCCATCAAGTTGGCATATTCTTCATAGCTGTACTTAGATACCAATTCGTTAATGGCACATAAAGAAATAGTTTGCTTCTGCTCCGCAGTTAGTTGTTTCCACCTTTTTCCTAAATAGGCATACCAAGAGTTAAACATTTCATCTTTACCTTTCTTTGTCCACACCTTTGCCTGTTTAGGTGTGTCGGCTTTAGGTTCGGGTGCAACAGTTAAATTTACGCCATGATTTTTAGCGCATTGGTCTATTACAGAATTTCTAATTCTCTTGAGTTCTATTTCTATCTTAGCTTGATAGCTTTCTTTGGTATATTTGCTGGTAACTTCGTCTAAAAAGCACAAACTAATGGTTTCCCGCTGGTCGTTGGTAAGTTGCTTATAGTTAGTGCCTAAATAGGCATATACATCACTATAAATGTTATCTCGGTCAAATTTTGTCCAACTTGCTGTTTGTGCATAAGCACTATTGAAGAGCAAGACTATCGGAACGAAGGAACGAAGGAACGAAGGAACGAAGTTTCATAAATTTTTTTCGCAAATGTAATAGATATGTTGTAAAGTACAAATTTATAATAATAAAGCCATGATTACCTGGAATAAATAATTGCACTTACCGTAATTTTTTGGTTACTTTGCTACTAAAACAGCAATTTGCTACACGCGTGTAGCAATTTCAAACATAGCCCAAACCACACCAACCAATTTGCTACACGCGTGTAGCAAATTCTAAATTACCCCCTACATATTCCTCCTATACTGCCCGCCTACTTCAAACAAAGCTTTAGATATTTGCCCTAACGAACAGTACTTCACGGTTTCCATCAGTTGGGCAAAGATATTTTGGTTGTGAATGGCGGCTTGTTGTAAGGCTTTTAGGCAGATGTTGCCTTGTTCGCCACTGCGGTGCCATAGTTGCTCCACGCTTTGTATTTGGAACTGTTTTTCCTCGTCTGTGCTGCGAATCACCTCACGCGGCAGTACCGTTGGTGAGCCTTTAGAGCTTAAAAATGTGTTAACACCTATAATGGGATATTCTCCGGTATGTTTCAGCGTTTCGTAATAAAGGCTTTCCTCCTGTATTTTCCCGCGCTGATACATGGTTTCCATAGCCCCTAACACGCCGCCACGCTCCGTAATACGGTCAAATTCCGTTAACACGGCTTCTTCCACCAATTCTGTTAGTTGTTCTATGATAAACGAACCTTGTAGCGGATTTTCATTTTTTGCTAAACCTAATTCTTTATTAATGATTAGCTGAATAGCCATTGCCCTGCGCACACTTTCTTCGGTAGGCGTGGTAATGGCTTCATCGTAGGCATTGGTGTGCAGCGAATTACAGTTGTCATATATCGCATATAGGGCTTGTAGCGTGGTGCGAATGTCGTTAAAGTCTATTTCTTGGGCATGGAGTGAGCGTCCACTGGTTTGAATGTGGTATTTTAGCATTTGAGAGCGTTCATTGCCTCCGTATTTATACTTCATGGCTTTTGCCCATAGCCTACGGGCTACGCGCCCTATCACACTATATTCAGGGTCTATGCCGTTGCTGAAAAAGAATGATAAGTTAGGCGCAAAATCATCAATGTGCATACCCCTGCTTAGGTAATATTCCACAAACGTAAAGCCGTTAGATAGCGTAAATGCCAACTGCGAAATAGGGTTGGCTCCCGCTTCTGCAATATGGTAGCCGCTGATAGATACCGAATAAAAATTGCGCACCCCATTATCTATAAAATATTGTTGCACATCACCCATTACACGAAGCGAAAATTCGGTAGAAAATATGCACGTGTTTTGGGCTTGGTCTTCTTTAAGAATGTCTGCTTGCACAGTACCGCGCACCGCCTTTAGCGTATCGGCTTTGATGCGGCTATATATGTCTGCGGGTAGCACTTGGCAGCCGGTTGTGCCTAATAGCATAAGCCCTAAACCGTCATTACCTTCGGGTAGATTGGCTGCATTGTAGCGCGGGCGGGGAATGCCTTTTTCAGCATACATAGCGTCTATTTTGGCATTTACTTCGGCTTCCATGCCGTTGGCTTTAATGTATAGCTCGCACTGCTGGTCTATGGCTGCATTCATAAAAAAGGCACATATAGTGGGCGCAGGACCATTAATGGTCATGGATACCGATGTTTTAGGGTCGGCAAGGTTAAACCCGCTATACAGCTTTTTGGCATCGTCAAGGCTGGCAACGCTTACGCCGGAATTACCCACTTTGCCATATATATCAGGGCGAATGTTAGGGTCTTGCCCGTATAGGGTAACGCTGTCAAAAGCTGTGCTTAACCGCTTAGCCGGCAACCCCATAGACACATAGTGAAACCGCTTGTTGGTACGCTCCGGACCGCCTTCGCCGGCAAACATACGCGTGGGGTCTTCACCCTCCCGCTTAAACGGATATATACCCGCAGAGTATGGAAACTCACCCGGAAAATTTTCAGACAAGCACCATTGCAACACCTCGCCCCAAGCCTCCATACGCGGCACTGCCACTTTAGGAATAGGCAGGTGCGATAAAGAATCAGTATGCGTTTTTATTTTTATTTCTTTATCCCTAACCTTAAATATATAATATTCATTAGTGTATTGTGCTTTTTTTGCCTCCCATTGGTCAAGTAATTGCTTGTTTTTGGGGTCAAGGTCAAGCAAGGTTTGGTTGTATTGAGCGGTAAGTGTGTCTATAGCTTGTGTTGCACCTTGTAGTTCTTCGTTGGCTTTTAGGGTTTCTATGGCTTTATTCAGGGCATATAGTTTTTGAGCCGTTTGGCTTTGACTAACCGCCCATTGGTCATATTTGCGGTTGTTTTCGGCTATTTCGCTTAGGTAGCGGGTGCGCGAAGGAGGAATGATATACACCTTTTCGCTCATTTCATTGCTAATGGCAAATTGACTGCTTAGCGAAGCCCCCGTTTTGGCTACAATGGTATCCATCAGGGCTTTGTATAGCGTATTGGTGCCGGGGTCGTTAAATTGGGAGGCTATTGTACCAAAAACCGGCATTGCATCTGCATTTTTGTTAAATAGCTTATGGTTGCGCTGGTATTGCTTTTTTACGTCCCGCAGGGCATCCATAGCCCCGCGCTTGTCAAACTTGTTAATCACCACAAGGTCGGCAAAGTCAAGCATATCTATCTTTTCCAACTGTGTGGCTGCACCATATTCTGGGGTCATTACGTATAGGCTAAGGTCGCAATAGTCGGTAATTTGAGTATCACTTTGCCCTATGCCCGATGTTTCTAATATAATTAAGTCATAGTTAGCTACTTTTAATATGTTTACCGCGTCTAAAATGTGCTTAGATACGGCAAGGTTGCTTTGGCGGGTAGCCATGCTACGCATATATACACGCGGGTTGCGAATGGCATTCATGCGAATGCGGTCTCCCAACAAAGCACCACCGGTTTTGCGCTTAGACGGGTCAACAGATATTATGCCTATGTGTTTGTCAGAAAAGTCTAACAAAAAGCGGCGCACAATTTCATCAACCAAAGAGCTTTTACCCGCGCCACCCGTGCCCGTTATGCCCAATACCGGTGTGGTAGATGCTTTAGCTTGGCGGGCTATGCTTTGCAGGGCGGCTTGCGTTTCCGGCAGGTCATAGTAGTTTTCGGCTGCGGATATAAGGCGCGCTATTGACTTCACGTCCCTATCGGACACATGCCCCACTTCGCCATTAAGTCTATTGCCGGTAGGATAGTCGCTTTTTTCCAAAAGGTCGTCTATCATGCCTTGCAGCCCCATTTGCCTGCCGTCATCAGGCGAATAAATGCGGGTAATACCATAACTCTCCAATTCTTCAATTTCTGAAGGCAGAATAACGCCTCCACCGCCACCAAACAGCTTTATATGCCCACAACCGGCTTGTTGTAACAGGTCATACATATACTTAAAGTACTCAACATGCCCGCCTTGATAAGACGTAATAGCTATGGCATTGGCATCTTCCTGAATGGCACAGTCCACCACGTCTTGCACGCTACGGTCATGCCCTAAGTGAATTACCTCTGCGCCACTTGCTTGCATAATGCGGCGCATAATATTAATAGAAGCGTCATGCCCGTCAAATAAAGAAGCTGCTGTTACTAAGCGTATTTTGTGCTGTGGAGTGTATGCCATAAACTAAATCCTCTCTTGTATAGGGCAAAGATAAGCATTTTGGCGGGCTGTGGTATAGAGAAAATTTAGACTGCTATACAACTATAATAATACCCCTTAATTATGCCCGGATATTGAGTACACCACCTATTGAGCCATTAGGATAAACGATAAAATAAAATTAGCATACAATTTACGGAAAACTGCTAAAGAAATTAGTCTATGCCATTTATTTCCGGCTCGCTAAGCCCCAGTCTAGCCATGACCGTTGGTTTATCAAAGCCCATTTCTAACATTACTTTAGCTGCCATTAGCTTGCCTTTCAGTTCCCCCTCTTGCAATCCTTCTTCTCTGCCTATTTCCAAGCCCTTATCCAAGCCTTCACCGTAGGCGGTTTTTTGGCTACCTTGCAAATCTCTTACTTGCTGTAAGTAATATTCATGCGCTTTGCGCTCATCTTCTGGGCAACTTATCATTGACAAACAAATACATCCATGCGTCTATTTGTTCCTTCAAACGACC